>CALZMV010000015.1 GCA_945788655.1 uncultured Clostridia bacterium
ACATCCATAGCTGCCGCTCCCGGAAGTGAAACGGTTTCAACATATCCCACGTATTTTGCTATAGAAGGAATTAAAAGAATTGCCAGCATTTCTCTCATTACGTTATGTAAAAAGCATACGGCGCTGGCTGTCATGTGACCTGCATCCATGATTATCCCCGGTGCCAGTGAATACCAGCCGAAGCCCGCTCCTATTGCCAGTGTTTCTCTTAAGGTTAAATCCTTTAGGAAAAAGGACATAACGAAGGCTGCGCCAAGGGTTCCTGCAACAGTTGCAAGTGGAATCAGAAATACTCTGAAACCTACGGATTTGAAATTGTCTATTACCGTTCCGTCAAGGCCCAGATCAAGTCCTACAAATGTAAGCAGGATACAAAGTCCTATTTTGATACCCAGACTGCAGAGTCTGTCAAAGTCACCCATGTTTTCTGCAAAGGCTGTTCTGATGACAAAGTAGCCAAAGAGCATTCCGATAGCTATTGCAATGACTATAAGGATTGTCATGGTATTGAGCCCCTGCTTTTTTTCATCGTCTTCAGTGTGCTGGACCTCGGCGGATTCTAGGTCAACCTCACCGATGCCATCCGCCCCTTTGGTTCTGTCAAGAGTCCCGAATCTGTCCAGCCCGATTATTTTTCTTACCATATATACTGCACCCACAGAGCCTGCCAGAATAGCGATAGTCATTATCAGTGCAGAAAGCCCTATTGTGCTTAAATTGGAAATTATCTCCTCATTGGATCCCATTCGGGAGCCCATCAAAATAATTAGAAGCATCATGCAGGCAGTCTGAATCTTGCCTGTCCACCATAATTTTTCTTTAACGTGTCTTACCTTTGAGCCTGCCATGTACCCGACGACAGCAAAGCAAAGATAAAGGATCAAATCGCCCATCTCCAATACTCCTATCCCTGTAATATGCTGGATTTACATCATCCACAGTATTTCCATTATACATAGAATGTTGACAAAAATCCACCGCACCTATATAATTTTTGTTAATAATTGGATTTCTTAATGAGATACTGATTAGAAGGAGAAAAAGATTATGGAGTTAAAAGCCAACCTTATGTCGTCTGAGGATATGGGACGTGCTCTAAAGAGAATTTCCCATCAGATAATAGAAAACAACCATGGAGCTGAGAACATTGTCTTCCTTGGAGTTAAAACCAGAGGCGTCCCTCTGGCCAGAATTCTTGCAAAGAATATTAAAGCCATTGAAGGAGTCGATGTTCCCGTGGGCGAGCTTGATATTACCATGTATAGAGACGATTTGACCGGTGCACATATAGATGCAGTGGTAGCAGGCAGCGATATTCCTTTTTCAGTTCAGGGAAAGGATGTTATTCTCGTTGACGATGTCCTATATACAGGAAGAACTGCCCGCGCTGCCCTTGAGGCTGCTTTAAGATACGGAAGAGCTGCTACAATTCAGCTTGCGGTTCTGATAGATCGCGGTCACAGAGAGCTTCCAATCAGAGCTGATTATGTGGGCAAAAACGTTCCTACCTCCAGAAGCGAAAAGGTTGCAGTCCATGTTACAGAAATAGATGGAGAAGAAGGCGTGAAGCTCTTCAGCAATTAAAATTCCATGACAAATCCAATATTTGTAATTTTGATTCATTATTAAATCATGATTCAAGATTTTGAGTAATAATTGAATCATAATTGTAAAAACACCCCTGAATTCCGTTAAAAATCATCGGATTTCAGGGTTTTTTATTTGTTTTTAAGTTGGCACGGTTTATGCTTTATACTATGGCATAAAACAAATTGAAGGGAATTGCCCAAAGTCCTTCTTAATAAGAATAGTATAAAACATAGTGAAAAAGCAGGGTTATGAGGACCTGCTTTTTTTATTTTATGATTCTTACCATTTTTTTATTATCTAAAGATTGTATTTGACCTTCTTCCTTGCAAGGGTTGCCTGAGGAATTCCTAAAAAGTCTGCAGCTTTTCTGGTGGTCTTTTCTTTTTTAAGAGCATATTCGATTATAAGCTTTTCCTGTTCTTCCAGGATTTTGTTCATATCTATTTTTTCTTCTGTCTTGAATTCCTTCTTAAGGTCCATGACAACATCATTATATACATTGTCATCCAGCAATGAGTCTACCGCTTCATCACTGATAACCTCACGGTTTTCGCTGATGTACAGTCTGTGTACGGTATTTTCAAGTTCTCTGACATTACCCGGCCAATGATATCCCTGAAGCTTTTCGAGGGCTTCTTCAGAAAAGCGCTTTTCAATACCATATTTCTTACTGTAATTTTTCAGGAAGGATTCCGAAAGACATAAAATGTCCTCTTTGCGTCTTCTCAAAGGAGGCACTTCTAAAAGGCAGATATTGAGTCTGTAGTACAGGTCTTCCCTGAATTTCCCCTCATCTACAAGCTTTTTGAGAGGAATATTATTTGCACAGATCACCCTGACATTTACATGCTTCTGCTGAGTTCCACCCACTCTGTAGTATGAATTTTCCTGCAGAACTCTAAGGAGCTTAGACTGCATGGAAAGAGGCAGCGTGCCGATTTCATCCAGGAAAAGGGTTCCGTTATTGGCCATTTCAAAATAACCTTCCTTGCCACCTGCATGTGCACCTGTAAAAGCACCCTTTTCGTATCCAAAGAATTCTGACTCGGCAAGATTTTCCTGTATTGTAGCACAGTTGATCTTTATGCATGGTTTGCCCTTTCGAGGGCTGTTCTGATGAAGCAGGTTAAGTATTTTTTCCTTTCCTACTCCTGTTTCTCCCTGGATAATGACATTGCAGTCATATTTTGCCACGTTCAGAGTATTTTCAACCAGGGCCGCAGTGACTGGGCTCATATAAATGAAGTCTTCGATAAATTTTGGTTCTCTTGTCTTTACTGAAGTCTCATCAGTCTTTATTTTTCTCTTGCTGCGGCTGAGGGTTTTTTCAACCAGCCGGAATCTGCCGGCGATTCGTTTAACCAGATCCACCGCATAATCATAAACTCCTGCAGCATAGCCATCCAGACTGTAGATTATCACTTCCTTGCCTACGCAGTCTGTGGCTAGGATGCTCTGCACCACATTTTTCTTTACTCCCGAGTGGAAAAGGAATCCTTTCTTTTTTATAAGCAATGCCGAAATGGTTTCTGCACCTCTGACATCTTCAAGATTGATGATTACATCCACTCCCTCATTGAGGCCGTCATTTTTAATTTGCTGCAATGCTTCAAGAGGCGCTGCCATATCCGCAAAATATATTCTGTCGGCAAGACCATCGAATATTATTGATAAATCAGTATTCTTGATATCTGCAGTTGAATTCGAGTCAAAAATACATATTATCTCAAGAGCATCATTGCCACACTGGCGAACCATTCCCGAATATATAAGCATCTCCAGAATACGGCTTCCTATTATTCCGACCTTCTTGGGATTATGCTCATCAAGAATATCCTTAACATCCTTTATGCTTCCTTCTTCATCTACGGTATAAAGGAGCTGCCTTGCGTCAATATCCTTTGCTTTTGGTGCAAGCTTTGTGGCTTCAAAGGTTATTGCATAACCGGTGCACCAGATTATTCCGTAATTATAGTCGATAGCTTCTATGGATTCGATGTGGATGGGCACTCCTGCCATTGAAGTAAGGCTTACCACTTCATCTCCGACCTTAAAACTGTCATCTGCAAAACTCTCAGAAATTTCCTCAATCTTTCCGCAGAATACTCCTCCGCTTTCGGTGTACGGATTGTGTAGTTTGCCTCGCTTGTTGATGGTATCCAAAATCAGCTTTTTGATTTTTGATTCTTCATAGCCTGCCGCACTGCATATCTGGTCAAAATTGCTGTTTTCCAGTTTTATAAGGTCTAGCGCTATCCTCATCTCTCCTTTTTGGAGTTTTGATTCATTATTGAGACTCCATGCCGATGAAGGGATAGTTCCCAGCGGCTCTTTAACTCTGTTTATACCAAAATACTTCATTTTTCCCTCTTTTAATATTGTCGCATATAAAAATTAAGCATTGTTTTTGTTTATTTACTATTATGTTACATTTTAAGCAGTAAATATGTCAAGCAATTATCAGAAAATAATCTATTTTTGAATCGCATAAAAGCGGTTTGATTCTTTATTGGTTCACTTCAACCAATCGAAGGGCTAAAATCCTTGATTCTTCTTAGCATTTTCTTGGCACGTATCTTGCTTATTATTAATTCGGAATTAAGAACTTATTTAATTAATATGGGAGGAAAAAGAATGAACTTTGTAAAAGGCTTTTTAAAGTTCTCACCGGTATTCGTCCTTGCGGGACTAATGATTTCCGGTCAGGATGCTTTAATTGCCGCTACATTAGCTGCAATTTACGCATTCGCTGTTGCTGGTATAGTTGCTAAAGTTAAATTCCAGGAAGCTTTAGATTCAGCTATGAAAAGCGTAAGCCACATTTTAGTTGCTTTATTTATCTTAATGTTTGCATATGCTATGGCAAACGCGTTTATGACTTACGGTGTTGGTGCTTCAATCATCAATATCGCATTATCACTCGGTGTAACTGCTAAGACAGTTGCCGCTGTAGGTTTAGTATGCTGCGGTCTTTTATCCGTTGCTACAGGTACTTCTTGGGGTACTTTTGCTGCTTGCGCACCAATCTTCTTATGGTTATCACACATCGTTGGCGGTAACCCATACCTGACAGTTTGTGCTATCGCAGGTGGTGCTTGCTTCGGCGACAACATCGGTCTTATTTCAGATACAACTATCGTATCTTCCGGTATCCAGGGCGTACAGGTAGTAGACAGAATCAGACATCAGGGTGTTTGGTCCGTATCTTGCCTTGTATTAGCTGTTATTTCATTTATTGCTGCAGGCTTTGTAATGGGATTACCTGGCGAAACTGTTGACGGTTCTGCTGTAGTATCTCAGATTCCTGAAAACGTATGGACAGTATTAGAAGCTGAAAGACCTGCTGCTATTCCTTTACTTGAACAGGTATCTGCCGGTGTTCCTATTTACATGGTAGTGCCTCTAATCCTTGTTATCGGTTTAGCTGTTATGGGCTTCAACACATTTATCTGCATTGGCTCAGGTTTAGTTTCCGCTTACATCTTAGGTGTATTCGCAGGCACTGCAGGTTCAATCCAGTCCTTATTAGATGATATCGTATATTCAGGATTTGAAGAAGCCGGTGCTTGGGTAGTAATCATGATGATGTGGGTTGCTGCTTTCGGTGGCGTAATGCAGAAGATGGATGCTTTCGCTCCTTTAGCTTCTTTCGTAGTAAGAATGTCAAAGAGAGTAAGAGGTCTGTTAACTTGGAATGCTGTATTATCAATTGCCGGTAACGCTTGCTTAGCTGACGAAATGGCTCAGATCGTTACTATCGGACCTGTTATCAAGCAGATCACTGAAGAAAACGTTGAAGGTTCCGAAGAAGATATGTACAAGCTGTACTTAAGAAACGCTACATTCGGCGATGCTATGGGTGTATTCGGTTCTCAGTTAATTCCATGGCACGTATACTTAGGATTCTATGTAGGTATCGCTTCCGGTGTATATCCATTAGTAGAAATCACAAACATGGACTTCTTAAAATACAACTTCATGGCTTACATCGCTGTAGGTACATTATTAATCTTAACATTCACTGGTTGGGATAGATTCGTTCCATTATTCAAGTTACCAACTGAACCAGCTGTTAGATTAAAGAAACAAAATACAAACAACAAAGAAGCTGCAGATATTGCATAATTAATTCCAAAAAATCAGGCTCCGGGAAATCCCGGAGCCTATTATTTTGTCTATTAAGTTAATTACCTCTAGATGTAATTTCTGTTCAGCACTTATATCACAGAAGCAACGCCATAGGTGGCTATGGTAACGATGATACCTGCCGTCAAAACACCTACTGCAATGGCAGGAAAAGCTCTGGTAAGCTTCATATCCAGCATGGCTGCTACAAGAGCACCGGTCCATGCACCTGTTCCCGGAAGAGGAATTGCCACCAGAAGCAGCAGTCCCCAGAATTCGTATTTTAGAACCTGATCCTTCTTCCTGTCGGCCTTTTCTTCCATCTTGTGAACAATCTTTGCCAGAGTCTCGCTCTTTGTTTGCATCCACTTAAATATTTTTCTGATGAAAATTATAATAAATGGCACAGGCACCAGATTCCCTATCATTGAAACCACCATAGCAGTACCTACATCAAGACCGTTCAGAACACCTAAAGGAATCGCACCTCTCAGCTCAATAACCGGAACCATAGAGATAACAAAAGTCATCACTATGTTTCCCCATGTAGTTCCCCACAATGAAAACATTCTGTTATCCTTTCTATTCCGTCATTTTTTGTCTGACAACTGCCTGTGCAGCAGCAAGTCTCGCAATCGGAACGCGATATGGTGAACATGAAACGTAGTTTAAGCCGATTTTATTACAGAATTCAATTGTCTTAGGATTGCCTCCGTGTTCACCGCAGATGCCTAATTTAATCTTAGGTCTTGCCTGCTTGCCTAAAGTAGCCGCCATTTGAACAAGCTTACCTACACCGCTTATGTCTAATGTCTGGAAAGGATCTTCTTCCATAATTCCTCTCTTAACATATTCAGCAATGAGTTTGCCTGTATCATCTCTCGAGAATCCAAAGGTCATCTGAGTCAGATCGTTTGTACCGAAGGAGAAGAATTCTGCCTCTCTTGCTATTTCATCTGCAACCAGTGCTGCCCTTGGAGTTTCAATCATAGTACCAACCATGTATTCCATTTCCACTTCAGCTTCCTTGATCAATCTGTCAGCCACTTCTACCACAGTAGCCTTGACAGCCTTCAATTCTTCTTCTGAACCTACAAGCGGAATCATTATTTCAGGTACGATTTCAATCTTTTCTTCTTTTACAACCTCAATAGCTGCTCCAATTATTGCTTCTGTCTGCATTGCTGCTATTTCAGGAGCTGTTACTGCCAGTCTGCAGCCTCTGTGTCCAAGCATAGGATTCTGCTCATGAAGTTCAGTTACCTTGCCTGATATCTTTTCATAGGAAACGCCCATAAGGTCCGCAACCTCTCTCATTTCTGCCTCTGTATGAGGAAGAAATTCATGTAGAGGCGGGTCTAAAAGTCTGATTGTTACAGGTCTTTCTCCCATTACTTTATAAAGATCTTTAAAGTCGCCCTGCTGATATGGTTTTAAAGCATCCAGAGCCTTTACCCTTTCTTCAAGAGTATCTGCCAGAATCATTCTTCTGATGGCAGGAATTCTCTCCTCTTCGAAGAACATGTGCTCAGTTCTGCAAAGGCCGATTCCTTCTGCACCAAATACCACAGCCTGCTTAGCATCCTTTGGATTGTCCGCATTAGTTCTGACTTTAAGCACTCTGATTTCGTCTGCCCATTCCATAAGCTTTGCAAAATCGTCGGAAATTTCAGGTTCTACCGTCTTGATCTGGCCTTCGTATACATGGCCTGTGGAACCATCGATGGAGATGCAATCTCCTTCTTTATATTCTACACCCTTTACGGTCATTGTCTTTTTGTTTCCGTCTACAAGTACAGCTGAGCAGCCTGCTACACAGCACTTGCCCATTCCTCTTGCAACTACTGCCGCATGGGATGTCATACCGCCTCTTGCAGTCAGAATGCCTTCCGCAGCCACCATGCCTGCCAGGTCTTCAGGTGAAGTTTCTTCTCTAACCAGCATTACCTTTTCGCCGCTTTCAGCTGCAGCTGCTGCTTCCTCAGCGGTAAAGTAAATCTTTCCGCATGCCGCGCCCGGAGATGCAGGAAGCCCTGTAGCAATTTCGCTTGCTTTTGATAATTCTTCCTTATCAAAAGTCGGATGAAGAAGCTGGTCAATCTGGTCAGCTTCTATTCTGAGGATTGCAGTCTCTTTGTCAATGAGACCTTCTTCAACCATATCAACAGCAATTTTTACGGCTGCCTGCGCAGTTCTCTTACCGTTTCTTGTCTGGAGCATGTATAGTTTGTTTCTCTCAACAGTAAACTCCATGTCCTGGACATCTTTATAGTGTTTTTCTAAAAGCTCTGCAATTCTAACGAATTCTCCGTAAGCTTCAGGGAATGCCTCTGCCATCTTGTCGATGGAAAGAGGAGTTCTTACGCCTGCTACAACGTCTTCACCCTGTGCATTTACAAGGAATTCGCCGAAAATTTTCTTTGTGCCGTCAGAAGGGTTTCTTGTGAAAGCAACACCTGTGCCGGATGTATCTCCCATATTGCCGAAAACCATGGATTGAACGTTTACTGCAGTTCCAAGGCTGTCGGAAATACCGTTAAGCTGTCTGTAAAGAATAGCTCTGTCATTGTTCCATGATCTGAAAACAGCCTTAACAGCCTCAATTAGCTGCACCTTAGGGTCCTGAGGGAAAGCTTCCCCGGTTTCATCCTCTACAAGCTTTTTGTATCCTTTGATTACTTCTTCAAGGTCTTCTGCTGTAAGTTCAACGTCGTATTCCACTCCTTTAGCAGACTTCTGACCGTCGAAAATCTCATCGAACTTTGCTTTTGGAATTTCCAGTACCACATCCCCGAACATCTGGATAAATCTGCGGTAGCTGTCCATTGCAAATCTTCTGTTTTCTGTAAGAGCTGCAAGACCTTCCACACTCTGGTCATTTAAGCCTAAGTTTAGGATTGTATCCATCATGCCTGGCATTGATATTACAGATCCGGAGCGGACAGATACGAGCAGCGGATTTTCATTGCTTCCAAAGGTTTTACCTGTGACATTCTGGAGTTCCTCAATCTTTTCGTAGATTCCTTCAATAATATCCTGGGCAATAGTTCTGTTTTCTTTATAGTATCTGTTACAGCTTTCTGTGGTAATAGTGAAGCCAAAAGGAACCGGCAAGCCTATTTTGGTCATTTCGGCCAGATTGGCTCCTTTTCCGCCTAGAAGATCCCTCATATCCTTGGATCCTTCATTGAAGGAATAAATGTATTTTTCGCTCATAGTAAACCCTCTCTTAACATCTATAATTCAGCTAGATATTATACAAATATTAAAATTCCAGTCTTTCTTCAATATAGCTGCGAACTTCTGAAACAGGGATTCTAACCTGCTGCATTGTATCTCTGTCACGAACAGTTACACATCCATCAGTTTCTGTATCAAAGTCAACACAGATGCAGAAAGGTGTACCGATTTCATCTTCTCTTCTATATCTCTTACCGATTGAACCTGATGCATCGTAGTCGACCATAAAGTACTTAGAAAGTTCTTCATGAATCGGTTCTGCAATTGGTGCAAGCTTCTTTGCAAGAGGAAGAACTGCTGCCTTGAACGGAGCAAGTGCAGGGTGGAATTTCATAACAACTCTCTTGTCTTCCTTACCGTTTGCATCTGTCAGAATTTCTTCGTTATATGCATCTACCAGGAATGCCAGTGCTACACGGTCAGCACCCAGTGATGGTTCAATTACAAATGGAACGTATTTTTCGTTTGTTTCAGGGTCAACATAGCTCAAATCCTGATTTGAAGTGTTGATATGCTGAGTTAAGTCAAAGTTTGTTCTGTCAGCGATACCCCACAATTCACCCCAGCCAAATGGGAACAGATATTCAATGTCTGTTGTTGCATTACTGTAGTGTGAAAGTTCTTCTTTTTCGTGGTCACGAGTTCTGATGTTTTCCATGTTCATGTTCAGGCTCTTTAAGAAGTTTACACAGTATTCCTTCCAGTACGCGAACCATTCAAGGTCAGTTCCCGGTTTGCAGAAGAATTCCAGTTCCATCTGTTCAAATTCTCTTGTTCTGAAAGTAAAGTTACCAGGAGTAATTTCGTTTCTAAAAGATTTACCGATCTGAGCGATACCAAATGGAACTTTCTTTCTTGCTGTTCTCTGAACATTTTTGAAGTTTACAAAGATACCCTGTGCAGTTTCAGGTCTTAAGTAAATTTCGGACTTGGAGTCTTCTGTTACACCCTGGAAAGTCTTAAACATAAGATTGAACTGACGGATGCCTGTAAAGTTTGTCTTGCCGCATTCAGGACATGGAATGTTGTTTTCGGCGATATAGCTTTCTAATTTTTCGTTTGACCAGCCGTCAACAACTACGCCTTCGATATTGTGATCGTGCATGTATTCTTCAATCAGCTTATCTGCTCTATGTCTTGATTTACATTCCTTACAGTCAATTAACGGATCTGAGAAGCCGCCAACGTGACCGGATGCAACCCATGTCTTCGGATTCATCAGGATTGCAGCATCAAGTCCAACATTGTATTTGGATTCCTGAACAAATTTTCTCCACCAAGCTTTTTTAACATTGTTCTTGAATTCAACGCCTAAAGGACCATAATCCCATGTGTTTGCAAGACCTCCATAAATTTCAGAGCCAGGGAATACAAATCCCCTGTTCTTTGCAAGAGCTACGATTTTTTCCATTGTTACATCTTTTTTCATTTTCTATTACTCCACCTATCTATATTTTATTCTTCTGTTTTTTCTTCTTTCTCTTCATCGGAAGGTGCTTCTTCACAAGCATCATTTTTGTCTTCTTCATTAAAGAATTCATTGGCATCATCGAAGATATATTCAACTTCGAATTCAGGCTCTGCCTTGTCTTTAATGTCCTTCCATACGCCTGTAGCCTTCTCAACTACTGTATTATATGCATCTACACCCTTTTCCTTAAGTTCTTCAAAAGATTCAGGTGCTTTTTCCTTAAGATCTTCGTAAACTTCAGCGCCTTTGCGAGTCACTTCATCAACAACTACAGAACCCTTTTCCTTGACGTCGTTGGCAATTACTTCAGCTTTCTGGCTGATATCGATCACTGTTCCATCGTCCTTTGTCAGTTCAATCTTGCACTTGAATCCGAATGCCGCAACTGCTGCTGCGATAACGCCCCAAGGAGCAACTAATGTTCCCAGCAGCCCCACATTTACAGGAATGTTAACGAGAGTTTCATCATCCTTTTTAACGGAAATCTTTGAAACGTTGCCCTTCTTAACAAGTTCCTTGATTTTTGCAACAGTCTCATCAGCGAACTCGTTAGCCTTGCTGCCTGACTTGATGTTAACTGTTTCTTCAATAGCGATAATAGCGTCAACAACGCTACCTTCTGCAGCTTCAAGAGCTTCCTTAGCTTCCTTATAGGATACCCCTGTTCTGTCTTTAACTAATTCGATTTTTTCTAATGTGATTTCCATAGTAGAACCTCCTATACTCCTTTTATTTTTAGAAAAAGCTTTCGCTTTTTAGTCCTCTTATATCCAAATGGTAGGATATGTACTCCTTTAAAAGCTTTTGAATTTTCTCCTGAACCTTCTGGTCCAGTGCGATTTTTTCAAAGGCCTTAACAGGCATTTTCTGAAAATACTTTAATATGTCTATTATACCAATTTCCAGTGTATAAATCAATGGTCCATCGCCTTGAGACGATAATACTTTGGCACAACGAGGACATATTCTTCCGCCTTCTTTTATGCTGAAAAAAAACTTCTCTCCGCCCTTAGGATTGCCCGTTTTACCGTCACCGCCCACTGGTTTTTCTTCGCCGCATGATGTGCACACGGAAAGTTCCGGCATAGTTCCAAGTATATCCAGTATCTTTACAATGTATGCTATAACCAGCGTTTCGTGCAGCTTGCTTCGCTTTTCGAGGCATTCAAGAAACTCGGTCAGAAGTGTAAAGATTCTGGGCTGTGGTATTTCTTCAGGCAGAAGCTTCTCCGTAAGTTCAAGGACATAGGATGCGGCCATATATTTGTCTATGTCCTCTCCTATGCCGTAATAGCTTTTAATTACCTGCCCGTTATTCAAATTATAGCTTTCTCTATTCTTAAAGAGCTCATATCTGCCATAGGTAAAAGCTCTTACCGAGAGAGCAGTCTTGTTTCTTCCGCCCTCGGTGAGACTTGTGCCGACGCTGATTTTCCCGTATTTTTTTGAAAACAGTGTTATTATCCTGCGCCCGCCCATGGCCTTGACCTGCCTTAAGACGATGCCTTCTGTATCTGTTACCATTCAGTTTATTCCTTGTAGCCGAAGTTTGATAAGGCAAAATCCGAGTCTCTCCAGTTTTCCTTGACTTTTACCCACACTTCAAGGAAAACCTTGCATCCGAGAAGTGCTTCTATCTCAAGTCTTGCACTTTTGCCTATACCTTTAAGCTTCTTGCCGCCTTTACCAATTATTATGCCCTTGTGGGACTTTCTTTCGCAGTAGATGACTGCACCTATTCTCGTTAGATTCTCTTCTTCCTTGTAGCTTTCGATTTCTACAGCAACGCCGTGAGGAACTTCGTCATCTAAATAGTGAAGAAGCTTTTCTCTGATAATTTCACTAACAATAAAGCGTTCCGGATGGTCTGTAACCATATCCTCAGGGAAAAACATAGGTCCCTCTTCAAGATGCTCCTCGATTGCGCTAATCAGAGTCTCTATGTTTCTGCCTTCTAAAGCAGAGGTTCCGTATACGCCATCGAAAACTCCCATCTCATCATAGGTTTCATAGATTTTGCGGAAAGCCTCCGGCTCCATCTTGTCAATCTTATTTATAACGAGAAGCTTTGGAGTGCTTACATTCTTCAGCATTTCGAGGATGTACTTGTCTCCCGGACCTTTGTTGATATCGCTGTCCACAAGGAAAAGGATAACATCCACTTCCTTAAAGGTGTTTATTGCTGATTCTGTCATGAAATTGCCCAGCTTGCTGTGAGGTTTGTGGATACCCGGAGTGTCGATAAATACCATCTGAACTCCGTCGTCATCTTCATCAAATCTTGTATATATTCCTCTGATTGTATTTCTTGTTGTCTGGGGCTTATCAGCTGTGATTGCAACCTTTTCACCCAGTATCGCATTCATGAGCGTTGATTTGCCTACATTTGGTCGTCCAATTATTCCAATAAAGCCGGTTCTCATAGTTTAAATCCCTCCGGAAGTATTTCTTTCATAGTGTATTCTCTAAGCGACTCGGAGTCGTTTCCTGTGATTATTACGAAATCGTCTTCGCAAAACTCCTTCATAAACTGGCGGCAAATACCGCAAGGCCATGCCTGTCCTGCGCTGGATACTATTGCAATAGCCTCGAACTCTCTTTCTCCTTCTGAAATAGCCTTAACAAAAGCTGTTCTCTCTGCACAGATTGTGCCTCCAAAGGATGAATTTTCAACGTTTACTCCTGTGTATACCTTACCGCTTTTGCCAAGGAGGGCTGCCCCAACTCGGAACTTTGAGAAAGGTGCGTAAGCCATGGGAAGCATGGATACGGCTTTTTCAAACAGTTCTTTTTTTTCCATTTTTACCTCTTTTATCTCAATAAATTTATTTCTTTCATTGTGGCCTCTTCTTTGGCCCTCATTACAGTCTTTTCGTCATCCTCCATATGGTCGTATCCCAAAAGATGCAGCAGACTGTGCACAAAGAGATAGACAAATTCCCGTTCAAAGGAATGACCGAACTCCTCTGCCTGGGATTTAACCTTGTCAAGGCAGATTACCACATCGCCAAGGCATAGCTCGCCTTCTTCCGGCATTTCTTCCACACCCTCGTACTGCGGGAAGGAGAGCACATCGGTTTCTCTGTCCACGTCTCTGTAATCTCTGTTTAATTCTCTGATTTCTTCAAGTGAAACGAGAGTAAGGCTTATCTCAGCTCTCTCCATGTCAACACCTTCTGCCTCAAAAAGCGCCGATGCTGCCTGATTCAGCTTTTCCATCAAAGAAGCTTCCAACTCTTGTCCTTCTTCTAAATATATCAGCATATCTTATTCCTCTTGTGTTTATTCCTGTGTTTATTCCTGCGTTTTTCCCTGTGTTTATTCTTCTTGTGTTTCTTCCGGATATTTTTTGTAATATCTGTCGTAGGCATTTATTATTCGTCTCACAAGCTCGTGACGGACTACATCTGTGTCCTTCAGCTGGCAGAAGCTTATTCCGCTCACATTCTCAAGTACTCTTTGAGCTTCTACAAGTCCTGATTTTTTACCCTTTGGAAGGTCAATCTGGGTAATGTCGCCTGTGACAACCACTTTTGAGCCGAAACCCATTCTTGTCAGGAACATCTTCATCTGCTCTTTGGTAGTGTTCTGTGCCTCATCGAGAATAATGAAGGAATTGTCCAGAGTACGTCCTCTCATATATGCCAGGGGAACTACTTCGATAATCTCCTTCTCCCTAAGTCTCAGTGCAGCATCTCTGCCGAGCACATCATATAAGGCATCGTAAAGAGGTCTTAAATACGGGTCAACCTTCTCCTGCAGATCCCCGGGAAGAAAGCCAAGACGCTCACCTGCTTCAACTGCCGGTCTTGCAAGGATAATCTTCTGTACTTCCTTGTTCTTAAATGCGTTAATTGCCATTGCAACTGCAATATATGTCTTGCCTGTTCCTGCAGGCCCTATTCCGAACACTATGTCGTTTTCGCGTATTGCCTTGACGTATTCCTTCTGCCCCAGAGTCTTAGGCTTTAGAGGTTTGCCCCTGTGAGTAAAGCATATAACATCTCTGGAAATATTGCTGTCCCTGTATGACAGGCCTTCCTTGCACAGTGAAATCACATAGGATGCCTTCTGCTTGCCAAGGGTATTCTCAGATTCAAGAACCATAATGAGCTCAGCAATTATCTTCTCTGCCAGTTCAAGAGCTTCCTCCTGCTGCTCAGGTTCAGTGTTTTCATCAGCCTTTAGAATCAGTTCATCGTTTCTCTGAAAAACACTTACGCCTGTGGCCTCCTTTATTAAATCTAAGTTTACATCAAGATTGCCGAATAATTCTACGCGGTCAATATCCTCATTTATCTTTATTTTTCTATCCAACTAGTATCTCCTGTTCTTCTCCTATTTGTCGGCGTATTTCAAGGGTTACACCTACTTCTATTATATTTTCTTTGCGTGAAAATTTCAAATCCTTATTTACAATTTGGGACTTTTCGGGCAAATTTTCCCTGGCCCAGAGGCGTATCTGTTGATTGGCATTTTTCTCCATCTGCTTTTGGGATACTTCTCCCTGAACTTCGTAGCTGTAGGTAAACCTGCAAGGCACCAGAGCGTTGACTATTCCTTTAGATCTCACATAATATTCTTTGGGCGCATCTTCCGAAAAAGATGTCGAGTTTGCCGGTACGCAGCCTAAAATAAGGACTTGCCCCTTTTCTACATAGTCCCCCTTTTGTACCAAAGCTATTCCTCGATATGTTTCAATGGAGTCTATATATCCCGATTCAGCCGCCACGATGTTGCAGTAATAGTTTTCGGGCGTCTCTTTTGCTTTTTCAGATACTTCTCCTTCAGAAATGGTGAGAACTACTTTTCTTCCGTCATATCCGATTTTTAGCCAGACAACCTCCGGAAAGGTGTCGTATATCAATTTTTCTGCCTTTTGCCAGTCTATGGATGGAATATATGTGCCTTCTCTGATGCCTGCTTCTTCAAGGCATTGCCTCAGTTCCTTTTCAGGAATTCCCTTGTAGCCTTCTATTTCCACCGTTTTTACGAAGAAAGAATTGAGCAGAACCATGGCAAGAACCGTCAGTATGCAAAGCAACTTTGTCTTATCAAAAATAACGGTCTTAATTTGATAGCAGATTCCTTCGTTTTTTATAACGGTAATTCGGTAAAGGGATTTTGAAAGTTTTCTGAGTTTGGAAAGATCTTCAGGGTAAATATAGCAGGTTGTCTCTGTATCGGAGATATGTCTGAGGTTTCTGATAGGAATCTTTGCTTTTACAGCAAGATTTATGAGCTTATCAATTCTAAAGCCTTCTATTCTAATCTTTACCTGATGTGTAATGAAGCTCGATTCCCTTGATTTGCCCCTCAATCAAAAGTCTCCTTTCCAATATTTCCCTTATAACAAAGTCGCTGCCTATGACTGTGACAAACTTTTTGCCTGCTTCAACAGTCATGGATTCTTCGCCAATCATTATGATGGATTTTGCATTATCAATCTGACAGAGGTTATCCTTAATTACAATCCTAGGCTCTCTGAAGTCCAAATCGTACTCAAGTTCTTCGATTAATTTCAAATAAAAAACCCCCTTTGCCTTAATTATATTAGCAGGGGGCTTAGCTCATTACTTTATTTGTTGGGTGAAGATTATGCGCGGATTGTCGGCTATAGGCGGACT
>CALZMV010000016.1 GCA_945788655.1 uncultured Clostridia bacterium
TCACTTAGCATCATGCCGAAGAAGATTGCATAAAAGGCTGCATAGATGCTGGTAGGGTCAAAGCCCTTGTAGGCCGGAAGGGAATACATTTCAGTAATAGATTCGAAAGGAACAAAGAAGTTCTTGTTATCAAGAAGAACCGGAACTTCATCCTCTTCTCCAGGTTCGCTAAATGCAAAGTAGCATCCTGTTTCCTGTAGGATTTTTTCTGCATCTTTAACTAATCTGGAAGGAACCCATCCTTCCATGTAGAATGTCTTTTCTGTCTTTAAGAAATTAGACTTAATCTTTTCTTTATCTGCTGCAATAGTCATAATATCGCAGTAATCTTCAATTGGTTTTCTTAAAGAAGCTTTAAGGGAAACTTCGTTTTCGATCTCGTTTATTTTTTTCTGTAATACATCTTTTTCGTTTTTAATTCTTGTTAAGTTTTCTGTTACAGATCCTTTAAATTCTCTGAAGGAGATTTCTGTAAAACCTCTCTGTTTCAGCAAATCGAAGGTCTGCTCTCCCACACTCTTAAGACACATAAGTCCGATGTAGCTTAAGTCCTTGTCCTGATTGACAATCTTAATAACTACCCCCGGAATATCATCAACCTCTTCCACCAGAGCCTTTGCATCAACTGCTACAGGTACAACCCCCAGTTTGGTAATGGTCTTTGTGGTTTCAACTGCTTCAAGAGGCTGGTCATATTCCTTCCATGGTTCAAGCATTATGCCATCCTGCTCCAGCTTGTTGATTTGTTCCTTTATGTCTCTTAGCTTTTCTTCAAGTTGCAATACTTCAAGAATGTCAGCTTCTGCTTCCTGCTGACGGGCCTTGATTTTATCGCCGGCGGCCTTGCTTATTGCTCTCCTTGTCTTAAAAAGCGGTGCTCTCGCCTTATCATACTTTTCAAGGAAGGATAATGCCGCTTCTGCCTGATTGATTTTCAAATCCAATTCTGCTGCCGCTTCCTGTGCTTCATCTGCCAGCACTAAACTCTGTAATTCTTCATCAGCTAGCTTGGATTTCTGATCAGTAAGCTCAACAGCTCCAAAATCCATGAGGCGTGTCATAATGGATTCTTTATGTTCGTCAAGACCGATTATTGCAACCTTTTGCATTTTAACGATTGACACTTGAACCCACTATCCTTTCTGTAATTAACTTGATGGCTTCTCCCTGATTATCAGCAGCCTGTTTTTCAAGAGCTTCACAAATTTTATCAGCATCATTTAATATGCCATCATAAAGTTCCTTCGCAATACGCTGTCCTTCATCAATCAAAGCCTGACACTTCTGTTTCTCAACAGCAAAGGCTTCTTCAACCCTTCTGTTGGCTTCATCATTGGTGTCATGTACCATCGTCTTCGCTGATAGCTTGGCATCTCGACGCATCTGGTCAGCCTTTGCTTCAGCTTCTTTGATTAATTTTAGTTCGTCTTTAAACAAATCTTTACCTCCTAACGTAGGTTTATTGTTTTAAAACTGCGATTAAAAAACAAAAATTTTTCCCTCAATATATACTATACCACCAAAACATCCAAAAAGATGTTTTTTTGTGTATTTTTGTCAATATTCCGCCATAAAATCTTAGCAGAATCCTAGCAGACTGTTGAAATCACAGCTTGTCAGCAATTTCCATTATTTTTTTAATTCTTCCGTTAATTCCCGATTTTGAAAGAGGCGGCTCACACATTTCGCCGATGGAGGCAATAGGGAGACTTGGGTTTTCCTTTCTGAGCAGTGCCACTTCCTTAAGTTTCGGCGGAAGCCAATCAAGGCCCTTGATGCTTTCAATCTTCTCCACAGCCTGACTCTGTCTGATAGCGGCCTCAACGATTCTGTCAAGATTTGCATTGTCGCAGTTTGCCATTCTGTTAACCCTGTTTCTCATAGATTTTTCGACAAGAGTATTGGCTATGGTCAAGGAGTGGGTATCTGCCCCCATTATTCCCAGCATATCACCTATATAGTCTGCCTTTTTCATATAGACAATATACGATTTGCCCCTTTTTGTCTCCTTAGCCTGAAGGTCAACAAAGGAATTTATCAGCTTTTTCAAATCCTTAGCCAGTGTTTCGGTTCTTAAAACAAATTCAAGATGATATGACTTCTCGGGATTGCTCATGGTACCTGCACCCATAAAAACTCCTCTCATATATGCTTTTTTGCAGCATTTGGTTCTTACAAGTCCACTATATATACCATCAGAAATATAGTTATTACCTTCTCTTACCAGAAGTATTCCCGTCTCTCTCAGAATCTGTTCGCTTCTGTTAGCGGCATCTATTGTAATCGTGTATGCCCTCTTCTTGCCTACTGAATTGCCTTCACCTACTTCAAGGGTTGTTTCAATGTCAAAGTAGTCGTGCAAAAGCTTCTTAAAATGCCTTATTACAGCGGGGTTTTCGGATGTAACCATTATCTTGAATTTACCAAGGCCTGCAAGGCCGATACTTCCTGCGACTCTTAAGAAACCTGCTATTTCAGCCAACTGGCAGCACTTTTTCTCAGGCTCTATATGTGCCAATTCATTTTTTACTTCTGATGCAAATGACATAAATGCCTCCTCTTATTTGTATATACCTTATTCTATCCCAATAGCGCCTTAAAGGAAAGAAAAATTATACGTATCCGGGCATTTTAAAAAGGCACAGACAGCATGGTTATTAAACACCTTGCATCTATGCCTTTCGTTATATTCATATTCTGTTACTTGTTATTTTTCTATAAATGTTGAAAACACCACCTGTGTTTCGGTCTTGCCGAAGCTCTGAAGTTTGCCTAAAAATATTTCCAGCATCGAAGTGCTCGAAAAAGCCACCTTAATCAGCATGGAATACGGTCCGGTAATATGGCTGCATTCCAAGATACAGGCCTGCTTCATGGCAAATTCCTGAAATTTTTTAATGTCCTCAGGTCTGACAGTTATAAAAATGTATGCCTTAACCACATATCCGAGTTTCTCCAAATCGATGTCGGCATGGTAACCTTTAATGAAGCCTTCTTTTTCAAGCTTTTCAACTCTGGCGGAAACAGCAGGTGTTGTAAGAAACACTTCTGCAGACAAATCCTTCAGCGGAATTCGTGCATTGGCCTTCAGTTTTTTTAATATGGCCTTGTCTATTGTGTCTAATTCTCTCATAGCTTGTCTATTCTCTTTCCCACGATATGTTAATCATTACAGTTTAATTAACTATATCCCAAGTATAGCATATAGATACAAGAAAAAAAAGCAACAACTAAACAATCTTAAATCAATCCTTAGCCTTTTTGGTTATATCGGGTAAGCCTTGTTTTTATAGTCGAATTTGTCAGGATCCAAGCCTGCTTTTTTCGCCTCTCTGCGCTTAAAATATTCCGGAGCAACCTGTGGGAAAAGTGCATAGCTTAAAACGTCCTCATCCTTTTCCTTAAAGCCTGCAATTTCCTTTTCCAGACTTTCCATTTCAGGTGACAATAGATCTGCAGGTCTTATAGTTATAGGCTTTTCATCGCCAATAGCTTTTCTGACAACCTCATCATTAAAAGGTACCGCTGTCTTTCCGTACTCTCCTCTTAAGATTCCCCTAGTTTCCTTTGAAATAAGCTTATATCTCTCTCCGCTGAGAATGTTAAGCACTGCCTGCGTTCCTACTATCTGGGAGGATGGTGTTACAAGAGGAGGCTCTCCAAGGTCTTCACGGACTCTCGGTATCTCCTCAAGAACTTCAGTGTATTTGTCCATTGCCTTCTGCTCCTTTAACTGCGAAACCAGATTCGAGAGCATTCCTCCGGGAACCTGATACAGCAGACCCTTAAAGTCCACTCCCATAACCTTCGGGTCTATTATTTTTTCGTCAAGGAATCTGTCCCTTATCGGCTTGAAATAATCGGCAATCTCTGCAAGAGCCGCCTGATCAAGTTCCGTATCCTGACACGTTCCTTTAAATGCTTCCACCATTACTTCTGTTGCCGGCTGGCTGGTTCCATGGGCAAATGGAGAAATTGCAGTATCAATTCCATCGCAGCCTGCAGCAACTGCCTCCATGTACACTATGGGAGCTGTACCACAGGTGCAGTGGCTGTGCATCTGTATTGGAACAGATACTGTCTCTTTAAGCGCAGTAATGAGCTTACCTGTTTCTCGTGGAAGAAGTATTCCTGCCATATCTTTAATGCATATTGAATCCGCTCCCATGCTTTCCATATCTGATGCTAGCTTTTTCCAGTAGTCAAGAGTATATGCCTTGCCGGTGGTGTAAGCCATTGCAAGCTGCACATGTCCACCTTCTTTTTTTGCGGCCTCAACAGCGGTCTCCAAATTCCGAAGATCGTTTAAAGCATCGAAAATTCTCAATATGTCAATTCCATTTGAAATGGACTTGCGCACAAAGCATTCAACGACATCGTCTGCATAATGTCTGTATCCAAGCAGATTCTGTCCTCTAAGAAGCATCTGCAAAGGTGTTTTTTTCACTCTCTTTTTTATTTCTCTAAGACGAATCCAAGGGTCTTCATCCAGAAATCTAAGACATGCATCAAATGTAGCACCGCCCCAGCATTCAAGAGAGTAATAACCTATATCATCCATTTTCTCAAGGATAGGAATCATATCCTGAGTGCTCATGCGTGTTGCTGCCAGTGACTGGTGACCATCTCTAAGCACTGTCTCGGTTATTCTAAGCTTTTTCATTGCGTTTCACCTCGTAAATTCTAAATTCCAAAGATCGCCATAAATACTCCGGCTACCACTGCAGTTCCTATTACGCCTGCAACATTAGGTCCCATGGCATGCATAAGAAGAAAGTTTGTCGGATCTGCTTCTGCTCCCACCTTCTGTGATACGCGAGCAGCCATAGGAACAGCAGATACTCCTGCTGAGCCGATAAGAGGATTAATTTTACCCTTGGAAACTTTGCACATTATCTTACCGAAAATCACTCCGGAAGCTGTTCCAAAACAGAATGCGGAAAATCCTATAATGACTATCTTTATTGTATCCCAGTTGAGGAATGCTTCTGCACTTGTTGTTGCACCTACTGAAGTACCCAGCAAAATAACTACAATATACATAAGTGCATTGGATGCTGTTTCTGTAAGCTGACGAACTACTCCGCTTTCTCTAAACAGATTACCCAGCATAAGCATGCCTACCAGCGGTGTTGTGGATGGCAGAAGACCGCATACCACAATTGTTACTATTATAGGGAATAGAATTCTTTCTCGCTTGGAGACAGTTCTCAGCTGTTCCATCTTAATTTTTCGTTCTTCTTCAGTAGTCAATGCCTTCATGATGGGAGGCTGAATTATAGGGACCAGTGACATATACGAGTATGCCGCCACAGCAATAGGTCCCATTATCTCAGTTTGTCCAAGCTTCATAGCAAGGAAAATGGATGTAGGTCCGTCCGCTCCTCCAATTATGGCAATTGCAGCTGCCGCCATATCGTTAAATCCAAATACCATGGCTGTAATATACGCTGCGAAAATACCAAACTGAGCTGCTGCTCCAAGAAGAAAACTTCTTGGATTTGCAATCAGTGGTCCAAAGTCGGTAAGAGCCCCAACTCCTAGAAAAATCAGAGAGGGCAATATTGTCCATTCGTCCAGCATGTAAAAGTAATGGAGAAGTCCGCCTTCCTCCATTATTGGAGGATAAATATTGACAAGCATCATTCCAAATGAGATAGGAAGCAGCAGCAGCGGTTCGTATTGCTTTGCAATAGCAAGATACATAAAACCACATGCCACAATAATCATCACAAAATTTCCTATGGTCAGACTCCCAAAAGCAGTCTGTCTTGCCAAATTCTCCAGAGTTTCAAATACGTAACTCATATCCGACCTCTCTTTCTACTGCTCAGGTATCACCTTCGCAATATCCTGTCCTGCTTCAACAGAATCTCCCTCTGCAACCAAAATACAGCTTATAGTTCCTGCTTCAGGTGCAACCACAGGTATTTCCATTTTCATGGATTCCAGAATAACAATAGCTTCGCCTTTGCTAACTGCATCGCCTTCTTTTTTTACAGTTTTCCATATTTTACCTGTTGCTCCGCTTTTAACAGCTACACCGCCCTTAACTGCAGATTCATCAGCCTTTACAGGTTCTGCAGGCTTTACAGGTTCGTCAGCTGTGCTTATTTTTGTAGCAGCAACTGTTCCGTTTTTTTCTTCAACCTCAACTTCATATGTTTTGTTGTTTACTTTAATTATATATGTCCTCATTTACTTCACCTTTTATTAAATTTTCTGGCAGTGAACTGTCGCATGCCTTCATTTTTCAGTATTTCTTTTTTATCCTCCTCAAAAGCATGTATTGCAGCGGCTATTACCACCGCAATTTCATCATCATATGCTGCCTCTTCCGATGGCTCACCGTCATTTCGGCTTGTAATTATCCTTTCAGCTTCCTGCTTATGATTTTTGTCTGCTCCATTGGGGATAAATTTAAACATGTAAATAATGCAGCTGATAAAAAGCAACATGAAAAAAACTGTTCCCATTCCAAGACATGTATTCAAAATTGCTTTAGATAGTATTTCGCCTATTGTCATTTGCTCTACCTCCTGACATTAGCCAGAGTTTCAAATGCTCCTATAAGATACTTTCTGCTCTCTTCAGGTTTGATAATTTTGTCAACATATCCCTTAGCAGCCATGGCCTCAGCACTACAGCTACTTTTTTCATATTCCTTAGCCTTTTCTCCAAGATCTCTAAGACTAAGATTAGGGTGCAAAATATCAGCTGCAAATAATGGGTTCATAAGCTGTACTGAAGCTTCGTCCCACATAAAAACATAATCTCTGCCCTTTCCTTTACTGCTGAAGACGCTGTAACAGCTTCCACATGTATTGTCAGGAATCAGATCCACAGTCATGGTTTCTGAGTCCACCAAAGCTTTTACAATTGTATTTGCGCTTTCGGAATCCTCAAAGCCTCCTCCGCCTATTACATTTAATAAAGGAATTTGGAATTTAGAACACAGATTGATGAATTGGGAGGTTTTGATAGCTGCATCTCTGCTAATAAGGGCACCTGATTCTGCCGCAATTGCGCCTACGGTTCTTCCTGCAAGTGCAATGAAACAATTTACTATCTCTTCTCCCTTTTCCTGATTTACTTCTATCAGAAAACCGTCGTCAGATAACTCTCCGAGCATAGCGGTTCTGCTATTTCTTTTTTCATCAATTGAACTGCAAAGTCTGTTGAGATTATCCCCGCTTTCAATTACCGGAATGTCTCCTGATGTACTTGCAGGTAGTCTTTTTATAAGATTGAAAACCTTTTCTCTTACTTCGGTGCCATCGCTAATCACCACATCAGCAAAAGCAGCCATTGTTTCCATGCTTCCTATACATTCTCGGCACTTTATCATTATCTGAAGAATTTGATTGCTTGCCTGTGCCTGAATTTCGTATACATCAGCCAGTGCATTCAAAGCATCAAGCCCTTCTTCAATTCGTATGCCGCTGCAATCCAAAAAACCAATAACCGGAGCTCTGGATTTTATTGCCGCAGTATACAATCTTATCAGCTTATTTGCCTGTTTTTCTCCAAAGCTTCCGCCTCTGATGCTATCATCCTGGGCAAAAACATATACAAGGTCACCATCAATGCTTCCATACCCTGTAACGACTCCGGCTTCAACTTTTTCGCCTATTTCAATAAAACTGCCCGGGTCAAGAATGCATAGAATGTTTTCAATTGCTTTTTTATCATTTGAGGTTATTTCCAGCATATATTTCCCTCCCTCGTTTGATTTATCCTTGTTTAATTTGTCAACATTTTATTAAAGTAAAAAATCCTTGGCAATACCTCTGAAAGCAATACAAAAAAATGAATTTTTTTGAAAATAATTCTTTTTTATTTTAGAAAAAAGTTAATATTTCTTAGTTTTTTTAAGTTGTATGCATTATGCACAAAAAAAACACCGGCAGAGTCAGGTGTTTTGCATTTCCTTGTTTGATTTCAAAAAAAGGTGGCCTCAAAAAGCCACCTTTCTAAATTCTCATATGTAGTTTTTATTATTTTAGAGGTGCTAATCCTAAGATTTCTCTTGCTTCTGCAGGAGTAGCAATTTCTCTTCCTAATAACTTTGCAATTTCAACAGCCTTAGCAACCATCTGTCCGTTTGATTCAGCTAATACGCCCTTTTCCATGTATAAGTTGTCTTCGAAACCAACTCTTACGTGTCCACCCATAGCGATTGTAGCTGCACAAATATGCCATGCGTTCTTACCTAAACCTGTTGCTGTCCAAGTTGATCCTGGAGGGATTGATCCTACCATGAATACTAAGTCTCTGATTGTTGCAGTCATCTGTACGCCAAGTACGAAGTCCCAGTGAAGTGGGTGTACTAAAAGACCCTTTCTGTCAGCAACCTTTAATGCTGTATCGATCATACCCTTATCGAATACTTCTAATTCAGGCTTGATTCCTCTTTCTTTAAGAATCTTTGCAAAGTTTTCGATTGTAGTGTCAGTGTTTGTAAATACTTCGTCTCCGCCGAAGTTGCAAGTACCGCAGTCTAAAGTAGCCATTTCTGGTGTAGGAACTACTTCAGTTGAAGCTAATCTTTCAAGGTCTGTCATGCCAACTGCACCGCCTGTGGAAGGCTGAATGATTACATCAGGACATTCCTTTCTGATTGCGTCGATGCATTCCTGGAATCTAGCAGTATCCTGAGTAGGTGTACCGTCATCCCATCTTACGTGTAAGTGGATTAAAGCTGCGCCTGCATCATATGCTGACTTAGCTTCTCTAACGATTTCTTCTACTGTGTAAGGAACGTTTGGATTCTGTTCTTTTGTAACTTCTGCACCGCAGATACAAGCACTAATGATTAATTTGTCCATTGGTCTATCTCCCCTTTATTTCATAATAATTAATAAGCTACTATATTATAACACTATAATTCCTTATGTTCAAGGGTAACTCGCCAGCCTTCTTCACTAAATATTCGATAAAACTCATTGGCAAGGGTAACAGAGCGATGCTGTCCTCCCGTGCAGCCAAAGGCGATGGTCAGGCTGTACTTGCCCTCCTTTGAATAATAAGGCACGAGTCTTAATATACCATCTTTTAGACCTTCTATAAAGTTCTTTGTCACATCGTGTTTCAGCACATACTGCTGAATCTTTTTATTATTCCCTGTAAGGTGCTTAAGGCTAGGAACATAATATGGGTTTGGAATGAATCTCACATCGATTACCCAATCAGCTTCAGAAGGCACCCTGTATTTATACCCAAAGGACATGAACTTAAGAGTAAAAGAATCCTTCTTAGTCTTTTTGAAGAAAAGATTATCCAGCTCATTGTGAAAATCTGCAACTTTAAGGGTAGTTGTATCAACAACATAATCTGCATTGTCCTTAAGACTTTTCAGCTTGTCCCTTTCCTCCTGAATAGTCTTTGCGGTAATAATGTTTTCGGAAAGAGGATGCTGTCTTCTTGCTTCCTTGTATCTTCTTACCAGGCTCTGGTTAGAAGCCTCAATAAAGAGAATCTTAAAATCCAGTCTTTCATCGTTCCTCAGGGTTTCAATGACGTCCTTAAGTTCATCAAAGAACTTCCCTCCTCGGATATCCACTACAAAGGCAGCCCTTTCAATGTCTCTGCTTCCTGAGCATGTCAAATCTATGAAATTTTTAATCAACGCAGGCGGCATATTATCAATGCAGTAATATCCCTTATCTTCAAACCAATCTGCTGCTTTACTCTTTCCTGCACCTGATAAACCTGTTATGATTACAACTTCCATTTTTTTATGTCCTTTCTTCTAGTCTTTTACAATATTTACAATTCTCTCCGGCTCAAGTCCTGCCTCCAAAGCCCTCATAAGCGGCTCTTCAAAAGAACCCACATTTGAAGCAATATGAGCATCGCTTCCTATTACAAACTCCACATCATATTTTGCTGCAAGCTTTATTTCTTCTACGGTCAGATGCTTATGCTTTGCATTTATTTCAATCTTTGTCTTTGTATCATGACATGCCTTTGCAATTTCTTCGATATCAAAAGGTCCCTTATCGCCGGGATGTGTTAATATTTCTATATCATTCTCATATAAGGCATTAAGAATCATTTCTGTATTTGAAGCCTTTAATCCGGAGTCGCCTCCAAACAGGCCTGTGTGAGCGTTGATGTAGTTTGGAACCATGCCCGCCTTTAAAATTCCGAAATGATATCCGGCAAGCACGATATCTAAAAGTTTTTTGTCTTCCGCAGTTAAGTCAATATATGGTGCCTGCCTCAAGGTGTTAGCCTCTACACCAAGAAGAATTTCCATTTCAGGATAAAGAGGCTTTAATCTTTCGATTTCCTGTCTCATTTCTATGAGTTTGCCCCTTTTTATCCCGTAAGTCAGATGCCCAGGTCCATGGTCTGTAATGGCTACAGATTTTAATCCTTTAGCATACGCAACCTTTACATTATCTTCAATAGTGCCCTTGCCATGAGAAAAAACCGTATGAGTATGGTGATCATAAACCATTCTGTACTGCGAAGCTATCTTCTTAAAATTATCCAATGATTCTAACCTCCGGTTTTAATTCAACTCCAAACTGGTCATAAACGCGGTTTTGGCAAAGTGCAATCAGTTCGAGTATGTCTGTGGCCGTTGCACCACCTTTGTTGATAATGAAGCCGCTGTGAAGAGTTGAAACCTCTGCACCGCCTACGCTGACGCCCTTTAAACCTGCATCTTCCACAAGCTTACCTGCAAAATATCCTTCAGGACGCTTAAAGGTGCTTCCTGCCGACGGATAATTCACGGGCTGCTTGCTGTTTCTCTTCTGGGCAAGTTCCTTCATCTGAGCGGAAATATCTTCATACCTGCCTTTTTTTAGCTCAAGGCATGCCTCTACTGCAATATATCCATTTTCTTCTAAGATGCTGTGTCTGTATCCAAAGTCCATTTCTTCGTTTGAAAAAATTTTCTCTTCTCTGCCATCCGGCGAAACAGCCTTTACCCACTTGACGATCTGCTTCATTTCTCCGCCATAGGCCCCTGCATTCATAAAAAGTGCTCCTCCGAAGCTTCCCGGAATCCCGCTGGCAAATTCAAAGCCTGTCAGGCTGTTTTCCAGTATGGTTTTCGCCATAACAGAAAGCAGGGCTGCACTTCCTGCAATTACGCGGCAGCTTTCCCCCATATTAAGCTCAGTGGCATTATCCTCAAGCTTCACATAGGAAAATTCCTTGGAAAGCTTTATAACAATTCCGTCATAGCCGCTGTCCTTAAACAGGGTGTTGGAGCCGTTTCCCAGCATCATATGATTAATTCCTTCTTCGCTAAAAAGCTGAAGAAGGCTCTTTAGTTCTTCTGTCGATTTAACCTCAATTAAAGCTCTGGCACTGCCTCCTGCTTTAAAAGAAGTATATTTGCTCATGGGAGCATTCTCTATAATAAATGCTTCAGGACTAACCTTGTGAATCAGTTCCTTTATCCTCGTCATTGAAAGTAAATTCATGTCTTCCAAAGATAACCTCCTTGTCAATTCCATATTTATCAAAATTTTCATACACCATCGTATCAGATGGCAGATTCTTCTTTTCAAGTTTACTGTTGATGGTCCTTGCAAGATATACGTATATAATTGCCATGGTTGGAACGCCCAGTATCATTCCGGCAAAGCCAAAGAGTCCGCCTCCAACGATAATGGCAAACATAACCCAAAAGCTTGCAAGCCTTGTTGTCTTACCGAGAATTTTAGGTCCGATAATGTTGCCGTCAAGCTGCTGCAATACCAATACCCATATTGCAAATTTCAGTGCAGAAACAGGTTCCACAAACAGAAGCAGTATGATGGAAGGAATTGCTCCGATAAACGGTCCGAAGAAAGGAATTACATTGGTAAATCCTACTATTACACTTATCAGCATTGCAAGAGGCAGATTAAACAGCTCCATGCCGACGAAACAGATTATTCCGATTATTATGGAATCGATAATCTTGCCGTTGATAAAGCCTCCGAAAGTGTTATTGCAAAGCTTGCCAAATTCAAAGATTTCACCTGCAGTTTCCTTTGAAAAGACTGCCAGAATGAACTTCTTCACCTGTGCCTGAAATATTTCCTTGCTGTTTAAGACATAGACAACGATTACAACAGCTACGAAAATATCTATCGCCGTTGAAAAAGTGCCTATAATTCCCATGGACAAACCTGAAATCAAGGTTTCTGCTGTTGCTGCCGCATTGTTCTGAGCCCACTCGATAGCCTTTTGAGATATCTTATCAAGACCCAGATGCACATACTTGGCCATTTCAGGGTTTTCTACCATTCTCTTATCAAGCCAGTTATATGTGTTTTCAATCATGGACGGAACATCTCTTATGAGTCCTATGATACTGTCAATCAATTCAGGAACTACCAGCATTAAGAAGCTGAAACACACAGCAAAAAGAATTATCAGGGTGACTACAGTTGCCACAAATCTGCAGAATTTGTAAGTTTTTACTTCTTTTCTGAACCTGCCGCGGTTTCTTCTATACAGGTATTTGAGTGTTCTGTTATAAACGGGGCTCATCAGATACGCCACAATAATTCCCAGATAAAAAGGTGTCAGAATGTCGTTGATAGTTCTTATTACACCAAAAACATTTTTTGTGTTATATAACAGGTAATAGCATAATATAATTCCTATGCCTGCCAGAAAAATTGACAGACCGAATTTAGCATATTTAGATTTAATTTTCAGTTTATTTCCCATCTGAAATTTCTCCTGTTTTTGCAATATTTTGCTAACCAATATATCTAATCATACCCTAAGTTGAAGCAGTGGTCAACTGAATCATAAGCTTCATCCTGTCCAGAATTTCTTTTTTTAACACTTCATTGAGCCCCTGCAATTCGCCTGTTTTTATAGCTTTAGAAACAAGCTCATTGTAATGCTGTTCCTTGATGGAAGGTACAACAACAGGATATCCCTTTATAAAAAGATAGTATGCCGCGGATGCCCTCGCTACAAGTGCATTCCTGTCAGGGAAAGGACATATGGATAGGATTTCATTATGTATCCTCTCTGCATGTTCGAAACATTCCTCTCTGGAACCGTCTGCAGCCATGGCATCATCAAAAATCAATGCCAGATGCCTCATTCTTTCAGGAACTTCTCCAGGTGCAGGTGGCGTATAATCCCATTCATATACAACGATACTACGTTTCCTGTACTGACCATATTCATAGTCCTTAGACTCATCGCTTGCAGCCTTGCAAAGCACATGATAAACGGAATCTAAAAAACCAAGGTTCAGCTTCTGTTTCAAATCATACATCTCAAAGAGCCTGTTCAGAAGTTCTTCGAGGCACTGGACCATAAGATTATCACCTATTGTCAGATCAATGCATCCACTTCCATTGAGGTACTCCTCAATCTGCCCTCTGGTTGCCGAACTGCCTTCAAGCTGCATATTATTAAATATCCAGTCAACCTTCTGAACATAAGAAAAGTAGTTCTTTATTTCAGGGGAAAAAGGCATGCGATTGTTAAGGATTATCATCTTTTTCTTTATCTCTCTAAGCATAGTATATCCCCCTTGTTTCAAAACTTGTTCTATTGATTGTATTTTACCATACAAATCCCATTTTATCTATGATATACTATGTTCGATGGAAAGGATATTTTTATGAGAATTCTAGTAATAAGCGATACCCACGGCAAGCTGGACCGTTTCTGGGAGGTATTTAACAAGTTAAGAATTGAGGACCCTGTGCAGATGATAGTCCATTGCGGAGACTATCTTCAGGATGCAAAGGATATCAGGATGCGTGCAGGCATCCCTGTGATTTCGGTTGGAGGCAACTGCGACGGCAACTTTGATGATGACGGTTACTCCATTCTCGAAACAGAAGCCGGAGATTTTATGGTAACCCACGGGCACATGCAGAATGTAAATTTTAATCTTCAAAAGCTCTATTACAGAGCGCAGGAGGCAGGATGTATAGGCGCACTCTTTGGACATACCCATAGAAGCTGCTATGTGGACCATGACGGCATATACCTCATGAACCCGGGCAGTCTCAGCGAGCCAAGGGACGGAAGCGGAGGAACCTTTGGCATACTTGATACTCATGAAACAGGTGTATGGGGCAAGATATACCGCTACGAGGATTTCATGGGAATCAAATGCTCCGGTGGAGGCAACTCCGGTAATTCCGGCACTTCTAAACCTAAGCCAAAGGTTACCGGCGGCAAATTAAGAAGCTTATTAAACTACAGCGATAGATTTTAACCTAGGAGGAAGATTAATGGATGTTAAAAAATTAATGGTAGCACACCCTGAAGTTTCAGATATGGCAGACTACAAGGAGATTTTCTGGATTAACGAAAAGTCAATTACTCCTGCTCCGATTCCTTTTGGAATGAAGGATATTGAAGATGCAGAAGCCAGGCTTGCACGTTTCGCGCCATACATCATGAAGGCTTTCCCTGAAACAGAATCAACAAAGGGGATTATAGAGTCAAAGCTTGTTGAGATTCCTAAAATGAAGTGTGCTCTTGAAGAAATGACAGGCATTTTCGGCGGCAAGCTGTTTCTAAAGTGTGACAGCCACCTTCCTATTTCAGGTTCAATCAAAGCTAGAGGTGGGATATATGAAGTTCTAAAGCTGGCCGAAAAGATAGCTATAGAGAAGGGAATGCTGACTTTGGAGGATGACTATTCCAAAATCGACAGCGATGAATTCCGCAAGCTGTACAGTAATTATTCAGTGGCTGTAGGCTCCACAGGAAACCTTGGACTTTCCATAGGTATCATCAGTGCAAAACTGGGCTTTAATGTTACGGTTCACATGTCAGCTGATGCCCGCCAGTGGAAGAAGGATCTGCTCCGTTCAAAGGGTGCCATCGTAGTTGAATACCCTGACGATTACCAGAAGGCCGTTGCCGAAGGCAGAAAAGAAGCTGCAAACGATCCAATGTGCCACTTCGTAGATGATGAAGGCTCAGTTGACTTGTTTACAGGCTATTCAGTAGCTGCAAAGAGAATAATTCCTCAGCTTCAGGATGCAGGAATTGTTGTAGATGAAGAACATCCGTTATTTGTATACCTTCCTTGCGGAGTAGGCGGTGCACCGGGCGGTGTTGCCTTCGGCCTAAAGGAAATCTTCGGTGACAACGTTCATATCTTCTTTGCAGAACCTACCCACGCTCCTTGCATGACTTTAGGTCTGATAACTGAACTCCATGACGGAATTGCAGTAAGAGATATAGGACTTGACGGTTTAACTGATGCAGATGGCCTTGCTGTTGGATGTCCATCTCGCCTTGTAGGAACTATAATGGAAACCCGTCTTGACGGCTGCTACACCATCGACGATGCGAAGCTGTATCCGTTCCTGACAAAGCTTGCTGACCTTGAAGGAATATACATTGAACCTTCAGCTACAGCTTCCTTTACAGGTCCTGCGCTTGTTTCCGGTGCTTCTGAATATCTGGCTTCACGCGGACTTGCCGATAAAATGCAAAATGCTGCTCACATCTTATGGGCAACCGGCGGAAGCATGGTTCCTGAAGCTGAAATGCAAAGCTACTACGAAAAGGGAAAATAAAGAGGCATTATATGAAGCATTTATCAAGTGAAATGATTGCAAGAGCCGCTTCCTTCTTTAAGGTTGTAGGCGATGAAACCAGGATGAAAATATTGTGCACTGTGGCCTATGGCGAAACCTGTGTTAACGACATAGCATCAAAGGTGGGAATGACAAAATCAGCAGTTTCTCACCAGCTCAGATTATTGAAAAATGAAGGTCTGGTCAAGGCTCGCAGAGACGGCAAAAACATCTATTACAGCTTAGACGATAAACACGTGGTAGATATTCTTGATATAGCCTTTACCCACATTGAGCACAAATCTCACGAAGAAGGCTGCAGCTGCTC
>CALZMV010000017.1 GCA_945788655.1 uncultured Clostridia bacterium
AGAAATACCAGTCGTTAATCTTTTTAAATGGTCCTCCGTTGAGGTTGTATTTGCAGTCAAGCTCAGAAGAAAAACCGCATGAGCATTTAATAAAATGGTCATCAGATGTCATGGTGAACTCAGATTTGCAATGTGGACATTTGTACAAAACTCCGTCAAGACCCAGTGCCGGCTTGTCACACTTGAATTCAATATCTTCAAATATCTTATCTTCGTCATGCAGGATGACCATATCCAGGTCTTTTTGAATCTGAGGCACAGTTAAGTCCGCTATTTCAGAACCATCATAGAGCTTGGATGTGGTAACAAGCATCTTGCCTTTTCTGATGCCGCATTTTCCCCATTTAGGTAAGGTCTTATATGCGCCGTTTTCTGTTAATATGTATACGTTTATTCCCAGCTTTTTGATGAGGTCTGCAGTACCTTCCGTAACCTGTACCGAGTGACCGTGGGCAGGAAGTCTTCCTTCCGGGAAGAGCACGATGACGTTTCCGGAATCCTTTGCACGGATAATATTCATGATTGTCTTAATGTCAGGACAGAACATTTTCTTGGAAATGACATGCATCTTGTTTAAAATCCAGCGAATCTTGGGTTTTGCCATAAAATGCTCGCTTACTACAAAGGTAGGGCGAATTGGAAAGAGCGTGCAGGCCACAAGCAGAAAGTCCATGTTTGAAGTGTGTGGGCACAGAACCAGTGCAGGACCTTTAAGGTCCTTTAGACCGCTTTTATCATATTTTGTATTGCATTTGAATTTTAAAAAAGGTGCTATTATAAGATAAAACAGTGTGTAAAGAAATGCGTTAGGCTTTTCTATTACAGTTTTCTTTTTTTTATCTGTCATGTTTCTACCTCGTATTTTTCAGATATTCTTCATATATTATATGCGAAAGATTGTAGTAAAGGCAAGTAAAAGGTGCTATAATATGTAGGTCTTTAATAATATGGAGGATTATTTAAAAAATGAACAGTAAATCAGATGTAAAAAAAGTTATAGGTGTTATTTCAGGTAAAGGCGGAGTCGGCAAGTCATCAATCACTTCAATGCTTGCAGTGTCAACCCAGAGAATGGGTTATAAGACTGCTGTTATGGATGCCGATATTACAGGTCCGTCCATTCCAAAAGCTTTTGGGTTATCTCAAAAGGCTATGGGCAATGAAACTGAAATTCTGCCTGTAGTAACAGATACAGGAATAAAAACCATGTCCATCAACTCATTACTTGAGGACGAGACTGATCCGGTTATCTGGAGAGGTCCTGTTCTTGGAGGTGTCGTAGAACAGTTCTGGAATGATGTTGTATGGGGAGATATTGATATTATGTTTGTGGATATGCCGCCGGGAACAGGCGACGTTGCCCTGACTACATTCCAGTCCCTTCCGATAGATGGTATCGTAATTGTAACGTCTCCGCAGGAACTGGTTGGAATGATTGTTGAAAAGGCTGTTAAAATGGCTGATATGATGAACATTCCTGTAGTAGGCATTGTTGAAAATATGTCATACTTCGTATGTTCCGAATGTGGCAAGGAACACAAAATCTTTGGTGAAAGCCATATCGATGAAATCGCTAAAAAATATGGAATTACTGCAGTTGCGAAGCTTCCAATGGACCCTGAGGTTGCACATCTTTGCGACAGAGGAATGGCAGAATGCTTAAAAACAGAAGAACTTAAAGGTATCGTAACTGAATGCCTTGGAGCATATAATCCAAACAAAACAGATGGAAGACCTGAGCCACCTGCAGGATGTTCAGGAGACTGCTCATCATGTGGCACAGAGGGATGTGGAAGTCGTCATTAGTTTTCCTTGAGAGGTACTTTTAGATGTTTGGATATGTGCTTGTCAACAAGCCTGAGCTTAAGATAAAAGAATTTGATTTATATAGAAGCTATTATTGCGGCTTATGTCATACCTTGAAAGAGGGATACGGCAATGTTGGCAGAATGACATTGAATTACGACATGACCTTTCTCATAATGCTCCTTTGCGATCTTTATGATGTTGAGGATGAAGTTACTGAAACCAGATGCATTGTTCATCCTTTGCAGAAACATAAGGAAAGGACAAATGAGGCCAGCAGGTATTGTGCTGATATGTGCATGCTTTTGACCTATTATAAATGCCTTGACGATTATAAGGATGAAAAGAAGCTGTCGAGAGGAGCCCTGGCTAAGCTTCTTAAAGCTAAATGCAGGAAGATTTGGGACATGTATCCTGAGAAGGCAGAGATAATATTAAGCAAGCTTGAAGAACTTTCCCGAATTGAGCAGAGCGAAAGCTGCCATGTGGATGATGCTGCCAGGGCATTTGGAGAACTGATGGCGGAGATTTTCGTATATAAGGATGATTGCTGGAAGGATGACCTTTATAAAGTGGGCTTCTACCTGGGCAAATTTATATACATTTTCGATGCCTATGAAGATGTTGAAAAAGATTTAAAGAGCGGTTCATTTAATCCATTTAAGGATATGTATGGAGCAGATGATTTTGAAAAGCAGGTTATGGACCTGCTGATGCTGATGATCGGAGAGTGCACAGATGCATTTGAACGGTTGCCGCTTGTAGAAAACGTTGAAATTCTAAGAAATATTTTATATTCCGGAGTGTGGACTAGATGGACCCATATAAAGTACTCGGAGTAAGCCAGAGCGCTTCCGATGATGAAATTAAAAAAGCATATAGAACATTAAGCCGCAAGTATCACCCTGATGCAAATATGAACAATCCCAATAAGGATGAATATGAGGAAAAATTCAAGGAAGTACAGGCGGCATACACTGCAATTATGGATCAGCGTCAGGGCAAGGTGCCTTCAGGTGCGGATTTTTGGGGATATGGCGGTCAGCAGGGAAGTGCTGCAGGCGAGTCGCAGGATGAGCAGTACTTGCGTTCCGCTGTTGGTTACATCCAGAACGGATATTACAGAGAAGGTCTTAATGTGCTTGAGCAGGTTCAGGACAGACGTGGACCTTGGTATTATTACAGTGCCCTTGCAAACTACAAGCTGGGTAATAACGCTGTTGCCCTTGAGCATGCAAAGGCTGCCTATGCCTTTGAGCCGAACAACTTCTATTATGCTATGCTATTAAGTCAGCTTCAGGGCGGTGAAACCAGATATCAGCAAAGGAGTTATCAATACGGAGGCAATCCATCTATGGGTGGAAACAATGCCTGCGCACAGATATGCATGACTGCTATGTGCCTGAACCTCTGCTGCGGTGGGGGAGCATATATGGGCATGCCGCTTATTTGCTGCTGCTAGTTTCCTGTCGCTGATTTGCTGCTGCAAAATAATATGTTAAAAATACAAAAGGCGTTGGAATTCCAACGTCTTATCTTTTTGCAATGTTGACATACATATTTTTCCATGTTAGTATCTAGATAAGGTTTTGAGCAAAAGTTGTTATAATCGATGGGGGTATTGTTATGAAAAAAATATTAATTATTATTGCGGCAATTCTGGTTATTTTAGCAGCGACAGTACTAGTCATAGGACCTGATACAGTGTTAGATAAGGTTAAACAAACAGATTTCGTTAATCTGAAATGTACTGTAACCTTTACAGGGGACGTCGCTGTAAGCGACCTGGAGGAATTTGAACAAAAATATAAGGTAACTATAGAGGGAATTGAGTTAAAATTAACAGACAAAAATGGAGAAAAAGCCACTTCTTTAGTTACATTTAATGGATATGAGAATCTGAAAAATGAAATCAGCAATATTGCAGACAGAATCGACGTTCATGACATTTGCATCTCCGGAGCCTATATCATCGCAAAGAACAGTACCATTGAGGAACTAAAGTCAGAAGATTTTGTATATTCTGCAGAATCTGTTCTCTCTGTACCACAGAGTAAACAAAGCTTTGGCAGCTATCCTCAGACAAAAACTTGGGGAATTGAAGAATAATTTTTGAGCCTTCATTGACAAATGAAGGCTCTTGTGTTATACTACATAAGATAAATCTTTAAAAACGATACAGAGAGATCGGCAAGATTGGATGAATATGAAAGCTGGACGCAAGACATAAGAATATGCTTGTGCCCTATGTTTGTGTGTATTTTGTCTTGCCTGAAGAGATTGATTTGGCAAGGCTTTTTTGTTTTGAGAAAGGAAAAACAATGAGAGAATTCGACAAGGTTCAAAAGATTAATACAAACTATGAGACAGAAGTTATGTTTTCTTTAGAAGATGAACTTTTTGACAGCGGCATCAGTGCCTTTAATACTCCTGAATACACTATTTTACCCGGTTTTTGTGACGTACATGTGCACTTTAGAGAACCGGGTTTTTCATATAAGGAAACAATTGAAAGCGGATGCAAGGCGGCTGCAAGGGGCGGATATACTGCAGTTTGCACCATGCCTAATCTAAACCCCGTTCCCGACAGTGTAGAACATCTTAAGGCTCAGCTTGACATCATCGAAAAAGATGCGTGCATTGATGTTTTCCCATATGCATCAATTACAATCGGACAGAAGGGCGAAGAAATGAGTGATCTCGAGTCCATAGGCAAAATGGCAATTGCCTTTTCCGACGACGGCAGAGGTGTGCAGGATGAAGATATGATGAGAGAAGCAATGACCCGCGCAAAGGCTCTGGGAAGCATGATAGTCGCTCACTGCGAGGTCAACGATCTGCTCCGCGGCGGTTATATACATGATGGACAATATGCTAAAGAACATGGACATAGGGGAATCTGCTCTGCCAGCGAATATGAGCAGGTGGCAAGAGATATCAAGCTTTCAAAGGAAACAGGCTGCCCATACCATGTATGTCATATTTCCACCAAGGAAACCGTTGAACTGATCAGACAGGCTAAGAAGGATGGTGTGGACATTACTTGCGAAACTGCCCCTCATTATCTGATTCTTGATGACAGCAACCTTAAGGAAGACGGCAAGTTCAAGATGAATCCGCCTCTTAGGGGAGAAGAAGACAAGATTGCTTTAATTGAAGGCATCAAAGACGGTACAATCGACATGATTGCTACAGACCATGCACCTCATTCAGAAGAGGAAAAATCAAGGGGACTAGAAAAATCAGCCTTTGGCATTGTAGGAATTGAAACAGCTTTCCCGCTGGTATATACTTATCTCGTAAAGACAGGAATTATTTCCATGGAAAAGGCAGTTGAGCTTTTGGTTACAAATCCTAGAAAGAGGTTTAATATCCCACTGGGCAATGATTTTTCAATATGGAACCTAAGTGATGAATATGAAATCAACCCTGACGATTTCTTGTCAAAAGGAAAAGCAACACCATTTGAAGGTACAAAAGTATTCGGTAAATGCGTTTTGACCGTAAAAGACGGCAGAATTGTATATAAATAAAACAAATAGACTAAGGAGATGAATTAAAATGGCAAAGAGAACAGATCTTAAGAAAATTCTAATTATCGGTTCAGGTCCTATCGTTATAGGCCAGGCTGCAGAATTCGACTACGCAGGTACACAGGCTTGCCTAGCGCTAAAAGAAGAAGGCTATGAAGTTGTACTTGTAAACTCCAACCCTGCTACAATAATGACAGATACATCTATTGCGGACAAGGTTTACATGGAACCTTTAACACTGGAATATATTGCGAAGATTCTTCGTTATGAAAGACCGGATGCAATTCTTCCGGGAATTGGCGGACAGACAGGTCTTAACCTTGCAATGCAGCTTGAAAGAAAGGGTGTACTTAGAGAATGTAGAGTGGAACTCCTTGGTACAAGCAGCACAAGTATAGAAAGAGCTGAAGACCGTGAACTGTTTAAGGAAATGTGCGAATCCATAGGAGAGCCTGTAATCCCTTCAAAGATTACATATGACCTTGAAGAAGCTAAGGCAGCAGCAAATGAAATCGGCTACCCTGTAGTACTTCGTCCTGCCTTCACACTAGGTGGAACAGGCGGTGGCTTTGCATATTCTGAAGAAGAACTGATTGAAGTCGGAACTAACGCTTTCAAGCTTTCTCCTGTACATCAGGTTCTTATCGAAAAGAGTGTAAAGGGCTACAAGGAAATTGAGTTTGAGGTAATGCGTGACTCAAACGATAAGGCAATCACCATCTGCGGAATGGAAAACATTGACCCGGTAGGTGTTCACACAGGTGACTCTCTGGTAGTTGCACCAATCCTTACATTAAACGACCACGACATGAAGATGCTTAATGACAGTGCCATTAAGATTATCCGCGAATTAAAGATTGAAGGCGGATGCAACGTTCAGTTTGCATTAAACCCTGAAACAAGCGAATATTATCTAATCGAAGTAAACCCTAGAGTATCCCGCTCATCTGCTCTTGCTTCCAAGGCCAGCGGATATCCGATTGCAAGAGTTACTGCTAAAATTGCAGTTGGTATGGGTCTTGAAGAAATACAGATTGCAAATACAACTGCTGCAAAGGAACCATCCCTTGATTACATCGTAGCAAAGGTTCCAAGATTCCCATTCGATAAGTTCGCATCTGCCCAGAACCTTCTCGGTACTCAGATGAAGGCAACAGGCGAAGTAATGGGTATCGGTTCAAACTTAGAAGAATGTCTGCTTAAGTCAGTAAGATCTCTTGAAACAGGCGTATGCCATTTCCACATGGATAAGTTTGATGACATGTCAAATGAAGATATGATGGAATACATCTCACAGTTCAGAGATGATACTGTATTTGCTGTTGCACAGCTTATTCGTAACGGTGTTTCCATCGAAAAGATTCACGAAGTTACAATGATTACTTCCTACTTCTTAGAATCAATCAAGAAGATTGTTGAAAAGGAAGTTGAACTGAAGAATAATGTTGGCGATTTGGAAGTATTGAAATCGGCTAAGAAAATGGGCTTCTCAGATAAGTTCGTTGCTAAACTTTGGAACATGGAAGAAGTTGAAGTTTACAACCTGAGAAAAGAAAAGGGACTGATGCCTGTTTACAAGATGGTAGATACATTACACACAGGTGCATATATTCCTTACTTCTACTCATCATACACAGACGAAAATGCTTCAGTTTTAACAGACAAAAAGAAGATTATCGTTCTTGGTGCAGGTCCTATCCGTATCGGTCAGGGCGTAGAATTCGACTACTCAACTGTACATGCAGTAACAACAATCAAAAATGCAGGTTATGAAGCGATCATCATCAATAATAACCCTGAAACAGTTTCCACTGACTATACAACAGGCGATAAGCTTTACTTTGAACCTTTAACAGTTGAAGATGTAATGAACATCATCGAATTCGAAAAGCCTGAAGGCGTTATCGCTTCATTAGGCGGACAGACTGCAATCAATCTGGCTGCACCGTTAGAAGCAAGAGGAGTTAAGATTATCGGAACTGACTGTGAAGCTATCGAAAGAGCAGAAAACAGAGACAGCTTCGAAAAGATTCTAAAGGAACTTGAAATCCCTCAGCCACAGGGCAGAGCAGTTACAAATATCGAAGATGGTGTTAAAGCCGCAGAAGAAATCGGATATCCGGTACTTGTTAGACCAAGCTTCGTTTTAGGCGGTAGAGCAATGCAGATTGTTGCAAACGAAGACCAGATAAGACAGTACTTAAAGACTGCTGTAGAAATCGATGAAGATAAGCCTGTACTGGTAGACAAATACATTATCGGTAAGGAAGTTGAAATAGATGCAATCTGCGATGGCAGAGATGTATTCGTTCCTGGCATAATGGAACTTGTTGAAAGAACAGGGGTACACTCCGGTGACTCTATCAGCGTATATCCTACTTTCAGTATTTCCGATAAGGTTAAGGGAACAATCCTTCAGTATGCTAAGAAGTTGGGTATGGGAATCGGTATCGTAGGCTTATATAACATTCAGTTTATAGTAGATAAGGATGACAATGTATATATTATCGAAGTAAACCCTCGTTCATCAAGAACTGTTCCATTCCTTTCAAAGGCAACCGGCTACAGTCTTGCAGATATTGCAACTGAAGTAATCCTCGGCAAGAGCCTCAAGGAACAGGGAATCTTCGACCTTTATCCTAAGGAAAAAGACAGATGGTATGTTAAGGTTCCTGTATTCTCATTTAATAAGATTAGAGGAATAGATGCATATCTGTCACCTGAAATGAAGTCAACAGGTGAAGCAATCGGATATGATGACAAGCTGAACCGTGCTATGTTCAAGGGTCTTCAGGCATCAGGAATGAAGCTACAGAACTACGGAACAGTACTTGCAACAATCGCAGACAAGGATAAGCCTGAAGCTCTGGAATTAATCCGCAGATTCTACAACCTCGGTTTCAATATTGAAGCAACTGAAGGAACTGCTAAATTCCTTAAGGAAAACGGAATCAGAACACGTGCACTTAAGAAGATAAGCGAAGGCAGCGATGAAATTCCTAACTCAATCCGTCAGGGACATATCGCATACATATTAAATACAAGCGATGTCGGTTCCATCGGACAGGAGAATGACGGACGTGCAATTAGACAATATGCTACTGAAAACAATGCAACAATCTTCACTTCATTAGATACAGTAAAGGTACTTATCGATGTTCTTGAAGAAACAACATTACGTATTTCAACAATTGATGCTTAACTTACCAAAATAACCAACACGAGGAGAAAAAATGAAGCAGGGATTATTCAAAATTATAGAAAATGTACCGGTAACGGATTCTGTAATGAAGATGAAACTGGAGGGAGATACCTCTGCAATCACAAGACCGGGTCAGTTTGTCAATATCAAGCTTGATGGACTTTTCCTGAGAAGACCTATTTCTGTTTGCGATGTTGAAGGAGATGTACTGACAATCCTGTATAAGGTTGTAGGCAAGGGTACAGAAATGATGCGTGACATGAAAGAAGGAACCCTTGATATTCTTACAGGCCTTGGAAATGGATATGACTTGTCTTTGGTAGGAGATAAACCACTGGTAATAGGGGGAGGCGTAGGCGTTCCTCCTATGTACCTGCTTACAAAGAAACTCATTGAAGCAGGAAAAACGGTTACAGTTATCTTAGGCTTTAACACAGCTGATGAGGTTTTCTATGAAGAGGAGTTCAAGAAGCTGGGTGCTGATGTGAGAGTGACAACTGTTGATGGGTCCTATGGAATAAAGGGCTTTGTAACAGATGCCATGGGAGATTTGGATTATTCTCACTTCTGCACGTGTGGTCCGGAAGCCATGCTGAAGGCAGTTTCAAAGGCTTCAAAAACTTCCGGTCAGATGAGCTTTGAAGAGAGAATGGGTTGCGGCTTTGGTGCATGTATGGGGTGCTCCTGTGAAACCCTTACAGGGTACAAGAGAATCTGCAAGGAAGGTCCTGTAATGATGAAGGAGGAAATCTTATGGTAGATATGAAGGTTAATTTATGCGGCATTGAAATGGACAATCCGGTAATGGGTGCCAGCGGGACCTTCGGATATGGCTATGAGTTTGCTGAATTATATGATATTAACGTGCTGGGCAGTTTTTCCTTCAAGGGCACCACTAAGGAACCAAGATTCGGCAATCCAACCCCAAGAATTGCAGAAACTCCATGCGGTATGATTAATGCAGTAGGTCTTCAGAACCCCGGTGTAGAAAAGGTTATCAGCGAAGAGCTTCCAAAGCTTGCCAAGTGCTTCAACAAACCTGTAATGGCAAATGTAAGCGGTTTTGCGGTGGATGAATATGTATATACATGTGAGAAGCTGGATAAGGAAAAACAGGTAGGATGGCTGGAGGTAAATGTAAGCTGCCCTAATGTGCATGGGGGTGGAATGAGCTTCGGAACTTCTCCTGAAGCGGCGGCTGAGGTTACAAGAGCTGTAAAGGCTGTAACAACAAAGCCTGTAATCATCAAGCTTTCACCAAATGTGACCGATATTGTTTCAATTGCCAAAGCATGTGAAGAGGCAGGGGCTGATGGAATAAGCCTTATCAATACATTGCTGGGCATGAGAATAGACCTTAAAACTAAAAAACCTGTCATCGCCAACAAGATGGGAGGTTTTTCCGGAAGTGCAGTTTTCCCGGTAGCCGTAAGAATGGTATATCAGGTTGCAAATGCAGTAAACATTCCTGTTGTGGGAATGGGCGGTGTATCGAGTGCAGAGGATGTAATTGAAATGATGCTGGCAGGTGCTACAGCTGTAGAGGTAGGTGCAGCAAATCTTGTGAATCCTTACGCATGCAGAGATATCATTGCAGATTTACCGGAAACAATGAAGAAGTATAATATTACATCACTTAAAGAAATAATAGGAGGTGCCAAGTAATGGGCAAAGATGTTATTATAGCTTGCGACTTTCCAAGCAGCCAGCAGGTGTTCGAGTTTCTTGACAAGTTTACAGGCAAAAAGCCTTTTGTAAAAATCGGCATGGAACTCTATTATGCAGAAGGCCCTGCTATCGTAAAGGAAATAAAGAAGCGCGGACACAAGATTTTCCTTGATTTAAAGCTTCATGACATTCCAAATACAGTTAACAAGGCTATGTCTGTTTTGTCAAAGCTTGATGTGGATATGACAAATGTTCATGCAGCAGGTACTATTCCTATGATGGAAGGTGCAATCAAGGGTCTTACAAGAGAAGATGGAACAAGACCGATTCTTATTGCAGTTACTCAGCTTACTTCAACAGATGAAGCAACTATGAAAAGAGATCTTTTAATTGATGAAGATATAGATAAGGTTGTAATGCACTATGCAAACAATGCTAAGCTTGCAGGCCTTGACGGTGTGGTGTGTTCACCTCTTGAAGCAGGCAAGGTTCATGAAACCTGCGGAGAAGGCTTTCTGACTGTAACCCCCGGTGTTCGCTTTGCAGACGGTGAAGTGGGCGATCAGAAGAGAGTAATGACTCCTGAACAGGCAAAGAAAATAGGCTCTGACTATATAGTTGTTGGAAGACCTATCACTCAGGCAGATGACCCTGTTGAGGCATATGAAAGATGCTTACGAGAATTCGTGGACTAAATTACGATAATTTTTGAGGAGAGAAACATGGAAAAGAAAATCGCAAAAGGTTTATTATCAATAAAAGCTGTATTTTTCAGACCTGAAGAGCCATTTACATGGGCAAGCGGAATAAAGAGTCCTGTTTACTGTGACAACAGACTTACTTTAACTGCTCCGGAAGTTAGAACTGCAATTGAAGAAGGTCTTGCAGAAATAGTAAAGACTCACTATCCTGAAGCAGAGGTTCTCATGGGAACATCAACTGCAGGTATTGCTCACGCGGCAATAACAGGTCACATTTTAGATATGCCTATGGGATATGTTCGTTCAGGAGCAAAGGATCATGGCAGACAGAACCAGATTGAAGGAAGACTTGAACCGGGTCAGAAGGTAGTAGTAATCGAAGACCTTATTTCAACCGCAGGAAGCTGCATTGAAGTAGTAAATGTACTTCGCGAAGCAGGTGCGGAAGTTCTCGGCGTTGCAAGTATCTTTACTTACGGCATGAAAAAGGGCTTAGACAGACTGGCAGAAGCCAATGTAAAAAACGTATCATTAACAAATTTCGATGTAATAGCAGAAGTAGCAGCAGAAGAAGGTTATATTAAGAAAGAAGACATTGCCCGCTTAATTGCATTTAGAAACAATCCATCAGACGAAAGCTGGATTAAATAACAAGAAAACACCTAGATTAGGGAGGCAGAAATGAGAAATCTTATTAGTATACTCGACTTCTCTGTAGAAGAATTAGCACAGCTGGTTGCTACAGCAGAAGATATTATTGAAAACCCAAAGAAATACTCGGAGAAATGCCGTGGAAAGAAGCTGGCAACTCTTTTCTTTGAACCATCAACAAGAACAAGGCTGAGCTTTGAAGCAGCAATGTATGAACTTGGCGGCAATGTTATCGGTTTTTCTGAAGCAAACAGCTCATCAGCAGCTAAAGGCGAAAGTGTGGCAGATACAGCAAAGATTATCAGCTGTTACGCTGATATTATTGCAATGAGACATCCTAAAGATGGTGCTCCCCTTGTGGCTTCAAAAAATGCGTCCATTCCTGTAATCAATGCCGGAGACGGCGGTCACAACCATCCGACTCAGACTCTGGCAGACATTCTGACTATACATAGAGAAAAGGGAAGATTCGACAATCTTACAATAGGTTTTTGTGGAGACCTGAAATACGGAAGAACAGTGCATTCTCTCATAGATGCAATGTCAAGATATGAAGGGATAAAGTTCGTCTTGATTTCACCGGAAGAACTCAGGATTCCTGAGTATGTTAAGAGAGATGTACTTGACAAAAAGTCACTTGAATATGTTGAGACAACCAGTTTGGAAGATTCCATGGCAGACCTTGACGTGCTGTACATGACAAGAATCCAGCGCGAAAGATTTGATGACCTTGACCAGTACGAAAGACTTAAGGACAGCTACATTCTGACTCCTGAAAAGCTTAGATTTGCAAAAGAAGATATGAGCATTCTTCATCCGCTTCCAAGAGTAAACGAAATCAGCGTGGGCGTTGACAAAGATCCGCGTGCATGCTATTTCCGCCAGGCATTAAACGGCAAATACATGAGAATGGCGCTGATTCTGAAGCTTCTTGAAGAGGCGGAAAAGGATAGCACTCCTGAAGTTCGCTCAGACGAAAAGGTTCTGGTTAATCATCTGAGATGCACGAATCCAAGATGTATAATTACTACAGAGCAGGAACTTGAACCACTTGCTAAGCTTTCAGGCGAAGAAGGCGTATACAAGTGTCTGTACTGTGAGGAAAATGTAAAATAGCATATTTCACGAAACAAACGGTCCTTTCATATATATGTAATAATATATGTGAAAGGACTGTTTTATTATGAAAACTCTTAATATATTGAAAATAGATGAGGAGGGCATCGTTGAAGATGTTTTAAGCACTAATCCTAGGTTAAAGGATCTGGGAATTGTAAAGGGAACCAGAGTCAGATGCCTGCTAAAAAGTCCATTGGGGGAACCGAAGGCCTATCTTATTCGCGGTGCAGTCTTTGCGATTAGGCGTGAGGATGCAGAAGGAATACTTATCGAAGAACCATATAAGGAGGCCGTTTATGAATGAGCCTATTCCAACAATTGTTCTTGCAGGAAATCCCAATGTCGGTAAAAGTACCATATTTAACTGTCTCACAGGTATGCATCAGCATACAGGTAATTGGTCCGGAAAAACGGTTTCCAATGCTGAAGGCATGTGGAAGTCACAGCATGGCGAAATAAAGCTTGTTGATGCTCCGGGCTGTTACTCTTTAAGCCCCTCATCTTTAGAAGAAGAGGTAGCGAGGGAGCAAATTCTTGATGAAAACTGCCAGGGAATAATTATCGTTTGCGACGGTACTTGCCTTGAAAGAAATTTGATTTTGGCAATGCAGATTCTTTCACGCCGAAAAGATGTTGTGCTTTGCATAAATCTTATGGATCAGGTAAGAAAAAAAGGCCTTGAAATAGATGTTGCCAAGCTTCAGGAGTTAATAGGAGTAAGAGTAATTGCAACGGAGAGCACCAGAAAAAAGGAAATGAAAAGGGAACTTGACAGGGCAGTCTCAGAACTAATGGAAAAAACCGACAAGCAATTAAAGCAGGCATCAGAGCCGGATTGCCATAGCCCGGAGGAGATCATAGAAAAGGCTGAACTTATAGCCCGAAAGGTTGTAAGGCAGGTTAGACCTGACAAAGACAGGACTTTGATAAGTGACAGGATTGTAACCAGTAGAATATGGAGCTTTCCGATAATGGCACTGGTACTTATGATTGTTTTATGGATTACCATAAAGGGGGCAAATTACCCATCCGAAGTGCTTTCAAATATACTGTTTTCCTTAGAAAAACCTATTTATGAGGGGTTAATGGGGTTTGGCTTTCCGACAGAGTTTTGTGAAATGATTTCTTTTGGAATGTATCGTGTCTTGGCGTGGGTTGTTTCTGTAATGCTTCCTCCTATGGCAATTTTCTTTCCTTTGTTTACATTGCTTGAGGATTGGGGCTTTCTTCCGCGAATCGCATTTAATATGGACAGATGCTTTAAGTGCTGCAGAGCATGCGGCAAACAGGCCTTAATAATGTGCATGGGCCTTGGTTGTAATGCTTCAGCTGTGGTGGGTTGCAGAATAATTGATTCCAAAAGGGAACGTTTGCTTGCAATGATGACAAACTCTCTTATGCCATGTAATGGCCGTTTTCCAATACTTATAGCTCTTATTGCCATGTTCTTTGCTTCTTCGGGAAGCCTGGTTTCAGCGGCATGGTTAACCGGGATAATTCTTTTAGGAGTTATTGCAACAATGGTTGGAACAAAAGTGCTTTCTAAAACCTTGCTTAAAGGTATGACTTCCTCTTTCGTACTTGAACTTCCGGCCTATAGAAAACCGGAAATAACAAAGGTTATTGTAAGGTCAATCTTTGATAGAACTTTGTTCGTCCTTGCTAGAGCCGCTTCTGTAGCAGCACCTTGCGGAGCATTGATATGGATTTTATCTAATGTATGTCTTGGAGATGAAACCATCATCAGCTACCTGACAGATTTTTTTAATCCTTTAGGTCAGCTCATTGGCCTTGATGGCGTGATACTGACCGCCTTTATTCTTGGACTTCCGGCCAACGAAATTGTTCTTCCACTGATTATGATGATGTATATGGGGCAGGGAAGTCTGTCAGATGTAGGAAATTTAATGGCTTTCAAAGAACTTCTTTTAGCAAACGGCTGGACTTACATGACGGCTGTAAATATTATGATTTTCACCTTGATGCACTGGCCATGTGCCACTGCACTGCTTTCAATAAGAAAGGAAACCGGCAGTATGAAGTGGGTTGTTGTATCCATTCTGACACCGCTGATAATGGGAGTAATCATATGTTTCTTAACAAGCTCAGTATATAGATTTTTCTTGTAAAAAAGTGCGAAGAGATGTAGAATTAAAATATTAAGGACAAAAAAGGGGGTAAACATGAAGAAGAAAAATTTAATAATAATGAATCCATGTTCAGGTAAAAAAAGAGCCAATAAGCACCTGACAGATATTGTTAATCAATTTACTAAAAACGACTACATGTGCACTGTTCTTATGACAACAAAACAGGGTGATGGTACTACTTATGTAAAAGATTATGCGAAGGATTGTGATTTGATAACCTGCATTGGGGGAGATGGAACTTTTAATGAAGTTGCTGCAGGTCTTTTGGAAAGCGGACTTGACATTCCTATCGGATATATTCCTGCAGGCAGTACCAATGATTTTGCAAGCAGTTTGAATCTTTCTACAGGTATTTTGAATGCTGCTAAGGATATTATAGATGGCGAATTGATTCCACTTGATTTAGGAAGCTTCAACGGAAGAACATTCTCATATGTGGCGTCCTTCGGGGCTTTCACACAGACTTCATACTCAACACCGCAGAATGTAAAAAATATGCTTGGGCATCTGGCTTATGTTCTTGAGGGGGTAGCAAGTATTACATCTATTAAAAAAGAGCATTTAAGAGTTGAGGCAGATGGGAAGGTATACGAAGACGACTATATTTTTGGTGCCATCAGCAACTCTACATCATTGGCAGGAATACTGACGCTTAATCCGGAGTATGTGGATATGTCAGATGGTAAATTTGAACTGCTCTTAGTTAAATGTCCAAAGAACCCTATCGATTTGACTGAAATCATTCATATGCTTACAACTCAGAATTATAATTCGGGAATGCTGACATTTATTAATGCCAAGGAGTTTACAATCCATGCAGATGGAGATATGCCATGGTCACTTGATGGAGAATATCAGGAAGGAAGCAAAGAAATCTTTATTAAAAATATGCATCACGCAGTAAAAATAAAGATTAATAAACAGACTGCTTAAGGTGAAACAAATGACGGTTTTCTTAATG
>CALZMV010000018.1 GCA_945788655.1 uncultured Clostridia bacterium
TTGTGTAGTTTTCTGTAGAGAACACTTCGATGGATTCCAAGGCGCTTGGCAGCTTCGCCTATTGCACCGTTGCAATCCTTAAGAACTTTGTTGATGTATTCCAGTTCAACAGAGTTCATATAATCCTTTAGACTGTCATATTGAAGTGGCTGAGCGTTCTCTTCTTTTACGCTCATTTCATATACATCCTTTGAGAACTCTGCCGTAGGAACGGGTGTGAATATCAGCTCGTTGCCGGGACTTACCACATATATTCTTTCCATTACATTACGAAGTTCTCTTATATTGCCCGGCCAGTTGTGGTTTAACATGGTGCCTATGGAAATAGGAGAGATTACCTTGTTTGTTCCATACTTCTCGTTTAGCCCCTTTAAAAAACTTTCCGCAATTGGAATGATATCCTCCTTTCTCTCGGATAGAGGAGGGATATTAACCAGGAATACATTTAATCTGTAATAGAGATCCTCTCGGAACTTTTTTTCCTGAACCATTATTTCGAGATTCACGTTAGTAGCACATATTATTCGAACATCTATAGGGATGCTTTTCACGCCTCCTACTCGTCTTATTTCTCTGTTTTCCAGAGCTCTTAAGAGCTTGGACTGCAGGCTCAGAGGCATGTCGCCTATTTCATCAAGGAAGATGGTTCCACCGGAGGCTGCTTCAAAAAGACCGATTTTGCCCTTTGATAGAGCGCCGGTAAATGCACCGGCTTCATATCCAAAAAGCTCAGACTCAAGAAGCTGTTCGGGAAGAGCAGCACAGTTAATGGAAATGAAAGCTTCACGGGAACGGTTAGACCTTTCGTGGATATATCTTGCCATCATATCCTTACCGGTACCGCTCTCACCTAGAATCACTACATTACTGTCAGTGGGCGCAATTGCGTTGACGGTCTGAATAACATTTTTCATCTTCGGGCTGTTTACGATCATAGTACCATGATCCTGAAGTCTCAAGTAATCCAACTCTCTACGAAGTTTTTCCATATTGGCGTGTTCCTTAGAGAGAATATTTGCCCACTCGTTGCTATGCTCGGTGCTCATGTTGTTGGTTACAACCATGGTGACATTTCTATTATCATCGAGAACCGGAACAGAGTGAGAAACACTGGCATTTTCGTTTTTATATCTGATTGTAGCAAATGTCTCCTTCTTTGTTTCAATCGCTTTCAAAATAGGGGAATTGTCGTAATAGCCGTCTTTAACCAGCTCTTTGACATTTCTGTAAAGTATTTCTTCTTTGTTCTTGGCGCCTATACGCTCTGCGCCAATATCGTTGACAAAGATGACATTTCCTTCGCCGTCGCTAACGAATATAGATTCTTTGTAATGTGTGCTTAGCGCCTGTAATATATCTTCAGCAGTATAGTTCTTTGTCATAAAATCCCCTTCCCTTTGAGTTTTGAAGTATGGTGTTAAGTCCGGTGGAATTATTCTGAATCGTTTGCAAGACCTGTCTTGTCGATAATGAACATAGCAAGACCCATAACGATGCCTACAATTGTTGCAAGGCACATACCTGTAAGCTGAACCTCGCCAATCTGGATAGCGGCACCGGAAAGCCCCGTTACGAAAACTACAGCAGTCATGGCCAGATTTCTAGGCTTTGAGTAGTCCACCTTCTTGTCAACGAGCAGACGTATGCCTGAAGCGGCAATCATGCCATATAGCAGGAAACTAATACCTCCCATTACAGGTCCCGGGATTGTATTTATCAAAGCACTTACTTTGCCGAAAAATGCCAGAAAAATTGAGAATACTGCAGCACCACAGATTACCCACACGCTGTATACCTTAGTAACGGCCATTACACCGATGTTCTCGCCGTATGTAGTTGTAGGTACGGAACCGCAGAAACCGGAAAGCATTGTTGAAAGACCGTCTGCCAGCATAGATCTGTGGAGGCCTGGTTCTCTTAACAAATCCTTTCCAACAATCTGACCTGTAACAATCTGATGGCTGATGTGCTCTGAAATAACAGTAAGGGATGCAGGTATTATGATTAAAATGGCAGCGATATTGAACTTCGGAGTCTGAAAGGCAGGAAGCTCGAAAATAGGTGCCTCAACTACCGGTGCAAAATTAACCATTCCTAGAACCGCGGCCAGTAAATAACCTGAAATAATTGCAATAAGAATAGCTATTGCAGAAGCAAACCCTCTGAATACTACCTGTCCGATAACTGCAAGGGCCAGAGTGAAGATAAACACTAATACGCAGGTGAAATCTACAGGAGCTCCGTCAACGCTTACAATCTGTCCTGTTGTGGCAGCGGTTCCTGCAAGTTCAAGGCCGATTAAAGCAACAATTGGACCCATAGCTGCCGGTGGAAGAACTGCATCAATCCATTCTACTCCGACAAACTTGATTATTATGCCTGTAATGGCGAAGATTGCGCCTGCACATACAAATCCACCCAGTGCATATTGGTAACCCAGGCCCTGTGCTGCCAGAACAATAAATGTCGGTGACAAAAAGGCAAAGCTTGAGCCTAGATATGCAGGGGATTTGCCCTTGGTAATGAGAGCAAACAGGAGTGTTCCTATACCGTTCATAAGAAGCACGATTGAAGCAGGGATGCCTACCAGAACCGGAACCAGAACTGAGGCACTGAACATTGCAAAGGTGTGCTGAATACTCAGGGGAATCCACTGCCCGATTGGAGGCTTTTCGTTAATTCCGATAACTTTTCTTTCGTTCATTTTTTACCACTCTTTCCTAATTTTGAAGTAATTTTTTCTCAAAAAAAATAATATAAGAAAAGCCCTTTATCGTCAAGAAAAAAGGGCTGGAAGTTATTTCTTAATGTTGGCTGGATTACGCTTTTTACCTGCAGAGAGTACTCGGTTTACCAACAAGAATTTCAGCTTCTACGGTAAGTGAGGATATTGATGATAAATCCAGCTGCTGTTTGTCTACATTAAAGAAAAGGGGAGTCATTTCGGCGAAAATTCTACAGTCTTCTTCGGGTAGTTCAAAAGTTTTTGAAACCTTGGTGCGGCTGATCAGTGAGAAATTATCTTGAAAGCATTCGACAACCTGTTCGTTGGAAAAGTCTTTGTTTCTCAGGTGATCTCTGACAAGCCGGCGAAATTCTATTAAGTGATCTGAACCCGGAACAACCTTTATTAACATCCCGTTGTCGGACAGAACTCTTTGAAATTCTCCATAATTGGCAGGTGTAAAGATGTTCAGTATACAGTCGATGGCCGAATCTGCAATGGGAAGATCAGAAAGATCTCCCACAAACCATGAAACGTGGTGTTCCAGATCTGCCTTGGCAGCGATTTGTACGGATTCTTTTGAAATATCAAAAGCAACAATATCTTTGCCAGTCATGGCAGACAGTTTTCTCGAATAAAAGCCCTCGCCGCATCCAACGTCTAATACCGATGTGCAGCTTTCGGTGGAACGGAGTAATTCCGCAACGACCTCCAAAACGTGGTTATAATAACCTTTTTCTAATATAATTTTCCTGCTTTGAAAGGAAATTTTATCGTAATTGTCGAAGGTTTTCTTCTTCATCAAAAGATTGAGATATCCCTGTTTTGCAATATCAAAGGTATGCCTTGAGGGGCAAATCATGCTTTGACCGGCAAGCTCTAGGTTGGAATTGCAGATGGGGCACCTATAATACCTGCTATGGTTTTTAAATATACTTAGAATATTCTGATTCATGTTTTCCTCGCAAAAATAATTATAAAATTAGTATATAGTACATGAAAAAAATAGGCAAGAAAGATTGATTGGTACCTCTTGAAATCTTTAACTTTAAAGGGTACAATCTACTGAGGAAGGAGTTAGTCATGACTAAAACCGCTATGACTTGAAACGCCTTACGATAATTCCGATTATATTTTTGCTTGCTTGGGCATATGCAATATACAAATACCCGATAACAAAAAAGACATATAACCGATTACTGAAGGATGGAGGAAAAAGCATTGACGCTTAAGGATTTAGAGATAGGAAAAAGTGCCAGAATAACAGCTGTTGGCGGGGAAGGCTCCCTGAGACAGCATTTTCTTGATATGGGTGTTATTCCCGGTGCCGTTGTGACTTTGATAAAATATGCACCCATGGGAGACCCCATGGAGCTTAGAATACATGGATACGAGCTTACTTTAAGGTTATCTGATGCGGAGAAAATAGAAATCGATCAAAGCAGCATCAAGGAACAGGAAAGCGGTAAAAGCGCCCATGTGCACGGGATGGTGAAAAATGAGCATCCGGGCTTGGGAGAAGAGGGCCGATATCACGTAAAAGCTGAGGAACGTCCTCTGCCAAAGGGAACTACTCTTACCTTTGCTCTGGCAGGAAACCAGAATTGCGGCAAGACCACACTGTTCAACCAGCTTACCGGTTCTAATCAGCATGTAGGAAACTTTCCCGGCGTAACTGTAGACAGAAAAAGCGGAGAAATAAAAGAACACCCTGAAACTCTTGTTACAGACCTTCCCGGCATATATTCTCTTTCTCCGTACACAAGCGAAGAAATAGTCTCAAGGCAGTTCATTCTTGATGAGAAGCCAAAGGGAATCATTAATATTGTAGATGCAACAAACATAGAGAGAAATCTCTATTTGTCCATGCAGCTTATGGAACTTGATGTGCCTATGGTTCTCGCATTGAATATGATGGATGAAGTAAGAGGTAACGGAGGCTTTATAGATATAAATACAATGGAAAGTCTTCTTGGTATACCTGTGGTTCCTATTGTTGCGGCAAAAAATGAAGGTGTTGAGGAACTTGTAGGTCACGCTCTTCATATTGCTCAATATCAGGAAAAGCCCGGAAGGACAGACTTCTGCGAGAAGGATGCCCATGGCGGAGCAGTACATAGAGCACTTCATGGAATCATGCATCTCATTGAGGACCATGCGGTATCGGCAGGACTTCCTGTGAGATTTGCTGCCAGCAAGCTGGTAGAAGGCGATGAACTGATAATGAAAGCACTGAATCTCTCTCAAAATGAGAAAGAGATGATAGAGCATATAATATGTCAGATGGAAGAAGAAAGGGGCCTTGACAGAGCAGCGGCCATTGCAGACATGCGATTCAGCTTTATACAGAAGCTGTGCGATGCTGCCGTGGTTAAACCTAAGGAAAGTAAAGAGCATGAAAGAAGCCGTAAGCTGGACAGAATTCTAACGGGCAAATACACTGCAATACCTGCTTTCGTCGGTATTATGGCAATGGTGTTTTTCCTGACATTCAATGTTATTGGAGCGTGGATGCAGGGCCTTTTGGAATCGGCTATTGATGGCATTACTGAAGCGGTTGACAATCTTCTTTTAAATATGGAAGTCAGCCCTGTGCTGCATTCGCTTGTTATTGACGGAGTTTTTAATGGTGTTGGAAGCGTAGTCAGCTTTGTACCGATAATCGTTACGCTGTTCTTCTTTCTTTCCTTGCTTGAGGACAGCGGTTATATGGCAAGAATTGCCTTTGTGATGGATAAGCTTTTGAGAAAGATCGGACTTTCCGGAAGAAGTATAGTTCCGATGCTCATCGGCTTCGGATGCACTGTGCCCGGAGTTATGGCAAGCCGTACGCTTCCTTCGGCGCGAGACAGAAAGATGACTATTATGCTTACCCCTTTTATGAGCTGTACAGCGAAGCTTCCAATATACGGATTCTTTACGTCAGCCTTCTTCCCGGGAAAGGGAGGACTAATAATGGTGGCGCTTTACTTTACGGGAATAATAGTGGGTATTGTGGTTGCACTTCTTTCAAAGGGCTTTATGTTTAAGGGCGAGGCGGTGCCTTTTGTGATGGAACTGCCTAATTACAGACTTCCCGGTGCAAAGAATGTTGCATTTCTTCTCTGGGATAAAGCGAGAGACTTCCTTCAGAGAGCTTTCACTGTAATCTTTGTTGCATCCATTATTGTATGGTTCCTGCAGACATTTGACTTCGGCTTTAATATTGTGGAGGACTCAAAAGACAGTATGCTGGCCGTTATTGCAGGCGTTTTAGCACCGATTTTCGCACCTGTAGGCTTTGGAGACTGGAGAATCTCAACAGCTCTTATCGCCGGGTTCATGGCGAAGGAAAGTGTCGTTTCAACGCTTTCGGTGCTGCTTGGTGCAGGCGGTAACATAATGAATTTGATAACTCCCCTTGGAGCAATGTCTCTACTGGTTTTCTGCCTGCTTTACACCCCATGCGTTGCGGCAGTAGCGTCCATAAAGAGGGAACTTGGCGGCAAGTGGGCAATGGGAATAGTCGTTGGTCAATGCATCATCGCCTGGATATGTGCACTGGCGGTAAGGATGATTGGTCTTTTTCTTGGAATGATGTAAAAGAATATATATGGAAGATTTGATATGAATAACTGGCGTGCCGAATGAGACCGGCACGCTTTTCTTTTGCAGAAAGAGGCTAATTTGGAAAACCTTTACTGCATAAATGGTGCATAAGAAGTCCTTTTTCAATTATTTAAAGGCAAAACAAGCTGTTTTTGAAGAAAAAAACGACCAAAAGCAGCGAGAATGTTAAAAAATAAGCAATTGCAATGCTTTGAGGGGATAATGCATAAAAAGTATACATAATCCAATAGTTATTCATGATAAAGCGATAAAACTTTAATGTGATAAAAGGCTGAATTTGCTGGGAGAATTTTGTCGAAAAATGCATCAAAACATTGCAATTTCAGCAAAAACAGCTTAAAAAAACATGGAAATATTATTTCAAAAAAGGTATAATAGTATCAATTAAAAAATGGTTAGTTCGTGCATAATTATGCACGAAAGGTATTAGAGAAATGGAGAATGTAATATGGCAGTATTGATCAATGGGCGAGACCTCACCGTTGAAGAGGTTATTCGTGTTTGCCGAAATAACGAGGAAGTACAGCTTACAGAAGAAGCTGTAGAAGCCGTTAAAAAGGCAAGAGCATACATAGAGAGAAAGCTTGAAGAGAAAGCTGTTATATACGGCTTAACAACAGGTTTTGGCAAGTTCGCAAATGTCGTTATTTCTAACGAGCAGACAGAGACACTGCAGAGAAATCTCATTATCAGCCACACATGTGCAATGGGCGACCCATATCCCAGACATTATGTGAGAGCTGCTATGCTGCTTAGATGCAATGCGCTGGCAAGAGGCAATTCAGGTATCAGATTTGAAACCTTGCAGACACTTGTCGATATGCTCAACAAAGGTGTTCATCCGGTTATTCCTGAAAAAGGCTCTTTAGGTGCATCCGGAGATTTGGCTCCTTTATCCCACATAGCTCTTGCCCTTATCGGAGAAGGCAAGGTGGAATACAAGGGCGAAACCGTTGATGCAAAGGATGCAATGAGCAAGGCAGGAATAACTCCTGTTGTACTTGCAGCAAAGGAAGGTCTTGCTTTAAACAACGGAACACAGATGATGACAGCTGTGGGTGTGAATGTCCTTTGGGATGCCATGCAGCTTCAGAAGGTGGCAGACATAGCTTGTGCATTAACAGGAGAAGCTCTTCATGCAATAAAGAAGGCGTATGACCACAAGGTACATGATCTTAGAGGTCAGGATGGACAGAAGATTGTTGCAGAAAACCTCCGCACCCTGTTAGAGGGTTCACAAAATGCATTGCCGCTGCAGCCTACAAAGGTTCAGGATCCATATACATTGAGATGTGTTCCTCAGATTCACGGAGCAACAAGAGATGCAATCAGCTATGCATATGACAAGGTTTCAAGAGAACTAAATGCTGTTACAGACAACCCGCTTGTGTTCGTTGATGAGGATGAAGTAATCAGCGGAGGTAACTTCCACGGTCAGCCTATGGCTCTGACTTTTGATTTCTTAAAAATAGCCATTTCAGAGCTGGCAAGCGTTTCTGAGAGAAGAATCGAGAGACTTGTAAATCCGGCACTTTCTGAAGGATTACCTGCATTTTTAACTAAGGATGGCGGCGTTTGCTCAGGCTTTATGATTGCGCAGTACGCAGCAGCGTCGATGGTTTCCGAAAACAAGGTATATGACCACCCTGCATGTGTTGATTCCATTCCATCATCTGCAAATCAGGAAGACCATGTATCTATGGGAACAACTTCAGCAAGAACTGCAGCAATGGTTTTAGACAATGCGCAGAAGGTTATTGGAATCGAACTGGCGGCAGCTGCGCAGGGCATCTGGTTAAGAGAAGAAATTGGTGAAAAGGGCATCAGTAAGCTTGCTCCGGCAACAAAGGCTGCCTATGACTTTATCAGAACGGTCTCAGAACCTGTCGACAAGGATGTAATAATGCATGATGAACTGGTTAAGTTCGACGAAATGATAAAGAACGGTACCCTTTTAGAAGCAGTAGAAAAGGTAGTTACATTGAAATAAAATAGGTTTTCCAAGGAGGATAAATATGTTAGACAATAAAGCTATTAATGACGCTATGACCATCAAACTGGGTAACGAATATCCGGATTACCCTGAATTTAAGGAAGGTATCAGAAGAGCTCCGGACAGAGGCTTCAGACTTACTAAGGAACAGACAAAGATTGCATTAAAAAACGCACTTAGGTATGTTCCTGAAGAACTTCACGAAAAACTTGCTCCTGAATTCATGGAGGAGCTGACAACAAGAGGAAGAATCTATGCTTACAGATACAGACCTGAAGGCGGTATCAAAGGTAAGCCAATTAACGAATATAAGGGCAAATGCCTTGCAGGAAAGGCTTTTCAGGTTATGATCGATAACAATCTGGACTTCGAAGTTGCTCTTTATCCATACGAACTTGTTACATACGGAGAAACAGGTCAGGTTTGCCAGAACTGGCTGCAGTACAGACTTATCAAAAAGTATCTTGAAGAACTGACCGAAGATCAGACTTTAGTAGTTGAATCAGGGCATCCTCTTGGACTGTTCCCATCAAAGCCAACAGCACCAAGAGTAATCATTACAAACTCCATGATGATAGGAATGTATGATAACCTTGAAGACTGGGAAATTGCAGAAGAGATGGGCGTTGCAAACTATGGACAGATGACTGCAGGCGGCTGGATGTACATCGGACCTCAGGGAATCGTACATGGTACATTTAATACAATTCTAAATGCAGGCAGAAAGTATTTAGGAGTTTCAGAGCAGGGGGATTTAGAAGGTCATACCTTCGTGTCTTCCGGTCTTGGCGGAATGAGCGGTGCTCAGCCAAAGGCAGCAAATATAGCAAACGCGGTAGGTATATTTGCTGAAGTAGACCTTTCCAGAATTGAAACAAGACATAACCAGGGCTGGGTGGATGTTATAATGGATGATATCGACGAAATTTTTGAACTTGCAAGCAAAAAAGTTGCTGCAAAGGAAAGCATCTCCATTGCATACCACGGCAATATTGTAGACTTGCTTGAAGCAGCAGTGGAAAAGAACTTTAAGATTGACCTTCTTTCTGACCAGACTTCATGCCATAACGTATACAACGGCGGTTACTGCCCTGTTGGAATGTCCTTCGAAGAGAGAACAAGAATGCTCGGTGAAGATCGCGACAAGTTCTGCCAGGAAGTTGATAAGACTCTTCACAGACACTACAAGGCTATCAAGGCACTTACTGAAAAGGGTACATATTTCTTCGACTACGGCAACTCCTTCATGAAGGCAATGTATGATGCAGGCATAAAGGAAATTTCCAAGAACGGATATGACGACAAGGATGGATTTATCTGGCCTTCATATGTAGAAGATATTATGGGTCCTGTTCTCTTTGACTACGGCTATGGTCCATTCAGATGGGTATGTCTGTCAGGCAAGCCTGAAGATTTAGATGCTACAGATAAGGCAGCTATGGACTGCATCGATCCAACAAGAAGAGCTCAGGATAGAGACAACTGGGTATGGATCAGAGATGCAAAGGCAAACAAGCTTGTAGTTGGTACACAGGCAAGAATCCTTTACCAGGATGCAGAAGGAAGAACAAGAATTGCTCTTAAGTTTAATGAAATGGTTAGAGAAGGAAAGGTTGGACCTATTATGATGGGTAGAGACCACCATGACGTATCAGGTACTGACTCACCATTCAGAGAAACTTCAAACATCAAAGACGGTTCAAATGTAATGGCTGATATGGCAGTACAGTGTTTTGCCGGCAATGCTGCAAGAGGAATGTCCCTTTGCGCACTTCACAACGGTGGCGGCGTAGGCATCGGTAAATCCATAAACGGTGGTTTTGGTCTGCTTCTTGACGGCAGCGAAAGAACCGACGAAATCATTAAATCTGCTATGATGTGGGACGTAATGGGCGGCGTTGCCAGAAGAAACTGGGCAAGAAACGAAAATGCTCTGTCAACATCAGTGGAATACAATAAAAACTATGCGGGTAAAGGACACATCACTATCCCTTATCTTGCAGAAGACGATTTAGTAGATAAGATGGTGGAAAAATTCGTAAAATAGGAGAAGACAATGACTAAGCTATTAGTTAAAAACATAGGGCTTCTGCAGACGCCTGTAGGAAGCCACAGCCACAGAGGCAAGGAGCAGGGTGAAAACCTCAAGCTCCTTGATGCTTCAGTGCTCATCGAGGATGGCATAATCACTGCTATTACATCAGATGGCATTGTAGCTTGTGACGAGAGTGAAGCAGACACAGTCGTGGATGCAGAAGGAAAGCTGGTAACACCCGGCCTTGTAGAGGGGCACACTCATCTTGTTTTCGGTGGATACAGACAGCATGAAATACCTCTGAAGCTTAAAGGTGCAGGATATTTAGATATCTTAAGAGCCGGCGGCGGAATTATGGATACCGTCAGAAAGACAAGAGAAGCCAGCTTTGAAGAACTCTATGATAAAACAGAAGGCTTCCTGGATGAAATGATGGGCCTTGGCGTTACTACATGCGAGGCAAAGAGCGGATATGGACTTGAGCTTGAAACAGAACTTAAAATGCTGGAAGTTCTGAAAAAACTCAACGAAGATCATCCTATGGACATCGTTTCAACCTTTATGCCTGCTCACGCTGTAGAAGAACAGTGGAAAGGAAAAGAAGAAGAATACATCAAGCTTTGCTGTGATGAAATGATGCCGGTTGTTAAAGAAAAGAACCTGGCAGAATTTATCGATATTTTTACTGAAGATTCAGTGTTCAATGCAGAGCAGAGCAGGGTTTACCTGGAAAGGGCTAAAGAACTGGGGTTTGGTCTGAAAATTCATGCAGACGAAATCGAAGCTATAGGAGGAAGCGTTCTTGCGGGACAGATGAAAGCCGCATCGGCAGAGCATCTGATAGTTATCGATGACAAGGGTATGCAGAGTCTTTCTGAAGGCGGAACAACAGCTATGTGCCTTCCTGCAACATCCTTCTACTTAGGAGCAACCTTTGCGCCGGCAAGAACCATGATAGACAAGTATGAAATTCCGGTTGCTATCGCTTCTGATTTCAATCCGGGTTCATGCCCTTCATTGAACCTTCAGTTTGCGATGAATCTGGGATATCTTAAATACAGAATGACTCCTGAAGAAATACTCACTGCGGTGACAATCAATCCTGCATGTGGTATAAATAGAGGAGATATAGTTGGAACTCTTGAAGTCGGCAAGCAGGGAGACCTGGTTATCTGGGATGCTCCCGACATGGAAATGCTTTGCTACAGATTCGGCTCCAACATGGCACTTCAGACAATTAAGAAAGGAAACTTGGTATAATGAAATTAGTTGATATGACAGTTAAGAATTATCTTGATGTATTAAAATCTGAGGCACCCGCACCTGGTGGCGGTTCTGTAAGTGCGCTTTCTGCTGCACAGGGAGCAGGCCTTGTAGCTATGGTTTGCGACTTAACAATTCCGAAAGAAAAGTATGCTGAATATAAGGACCTTTGCCAGCAGGTGAAGGCAGAAATCCTTGAAGTGTTTGATGAACTGGTAATAGGCATCGATAAGGACACAGAAGCATATAACAAGGTTTCCGCGGCCTTTAAGCTGCCTAAGGGAACAGACGAAGAAAAAGCTGCAAGAAGCAAGGCTATTCAGGAAGCGACTATCGTCGCAACAGAAGTTCCTTACGAGGCAATGTCACTTTGCATGAAGGGAATCGAAATTACTGCAAAAATCGTTGGAAAATCAAATCCAAATGCGTCATCAGACCTTGGTGTTGCAGCACTGAACTTTCTTGCAGGAATAAAGGGGGCATATCTTAATGTTATGATTAACCTTCCTGGAATAAAATCTGAAGAACAAAAAGCAAGATTCAAGGATGCAGAAGAAATGGTTAAAAAGGCCGAAGCGGCTGCAGATAAAATTTACAAAGAAGTATTGGCTTCACTGTAATTGTAATGTATTATTAGATAAGGAGAATTGAAAAATGGCACAGATTATTGAAAGTATTCCTAACATTTCAGAAGGAAGAAATGAAGCAGTTATTGAAGCATGTGTGGACCAGATCAGAACAACTCCTGGCTGCACATTGTTAAATTATTCCTCAGACCCAAACCATAACAGAACAGTTATCACTTATATCGGTGATGCCAAAGGTGTGGAAGAAGCGAGCGTTAAGCTGGCTAAGAAGGCTGTTGAATTAATCGACCTTACTAAGCATTCAGGTGAACATCCAAGAATGGGCTGCGTAGACGTAATGCCATTCGTTCCAATCAAGGATGCAACCAATGAAGAGTGTATAGAGCTTTCAAAGGTAGTTGGCAAGAGAATCGCTGAAGAAGCAGATTTGCCTGTTTTCCTATATGAAATGTCTGCTCAGAAACCTCAGAGAAAGAACCTTGCAACAATAAGAAAAGGTCAATTCGAAGGTATGGCAGAAAAGGTCAAGGATCCTGAATGGGAACCGGATTTCGGTGGTGCTAGAATCAATCCTACAGGCGGAGTTGTTGCAGTTGGTGCAAGACCTCCTCTAGTGGCATACAATTTAAACTTAAATACTTCAGACGTTCAGGTTGCCAAGAATATTGCAGCTATTATCAGAGAAAAGGATGGCGGCTTAAGAAATGTCAAAGCAATGGGATTTATGCTTGAAGATAGAAATATCGCACAGGTATCCATTAACATGACAGACTTTAGAGTAACTCCACTTTACAGGGTTACAGAATTAGTTAAGGCAGAAGCGAAGAAATACGGTGTAACTGTAATAGGATCTGAAGTTATCGGCTTATGTCCTATGAAGGCGCTTATCGATAGTGCAGAGTACTACTTACAGATTGAAAACTTCGACTTTGATGGTCAAGTTCTGGAAAACTACATTCTGTAATAGTTTCTGTAAAACTATATTTGGTAGAAATATCGGGCGACTTTTGTTATCGAAGGTCGCCTTGTTTTTTCAGAGAGGCAAAAGAGGTAGAAAAGGATATGCAAGAAAAAAAGAAATTTCCAAAGGGTTTATACACGGTCTTGATGCTTATTTGCATAGTTGTGTTTTTATTTGCCCTTTATAAGGTGGTTGGCATCGTTTTAGATTACAAAGAAATAGATGACTACTACGATGCAGCTGAAGAAGAGTTCGTAGAGGCAGATGATCACGGCGTAATCAGATATGTAGACCTTGCAAAGCTTGTGGCTATGAACAAGGATATCAAAGGCTGGATATATATCAAGGATACGGACATAAGTTACCCTATACTTCAGGGGCAGGATAACAGCTACTATCTGAACAGAACTTATGAGAAGGAATGGCTTTTAGCCGGAAGCATATTTATGGATTATAAAAATACTTCCGACTATTCTGATGCCCATACCGTCATATACGGACATAACATGCACAACGGAGCCATGTTCGGAACTCTTGACAAATTTGCGAAGGAAGAGTACAGAGACCAACATCCATACGTATATATTATGAAAACTGATGGAAACTGGGACAAGTTCGAGATATATTCATGCTATACTGCTGATGTGGAAGACGGAACCTTTGATATTTTCAAGGAAGGCCAGGGGGCATATGACAATTATGTCAGATTGACTACAAGCAAGAATTACTATAAGGAAACGGCTGCTCCTGAGAACGGAGAAAGGATTCTTACACTTTCAACCTGCACAGAGGACAGCGATGACTTCAAGAGATTTGTGCTTCAGTGCAAATACCTTGAGACTGTAGAAAAGATTGACTAATCAATTGAAAAAGCTGCATTTTGCACAAAAAAGAGGCTGCATATTCACCTTTATGCAGCCTCTAATTGTTTTTTGTGATTTTGTGTGATTTTTGCAATTTGCTCTTACATTCCTGCCTGTGTCCAATCTAAGAATTCCCAGGAGATGTGGTCTCCCTCTTTTAATTCCTGTTTGTCGGCAGAAACCATAACGGTCTCGTCGTTTAATTCATAAATCCAGCCTGTTGTATCTCTGTAATCACCCTGCGTAACTCCTGCCATTGAAGTAATGTAAGTCTTATCGGAACTCAATTCAATGTTTAAGTCGTTAGCAACGCAGTATAACTGAGTTGCTTCTAAAACAGTGGAACCTTCCTCAACAACAAATTCTACTTTTTTTACTTCCTCAAAGTCCTTTAGCTCAAGATCATCCTCTGCATTGTCAAGCATGGAAATGTAAATGGTCATTGGATTTACGATGTTTTCTTCATCGGTATTATCATCCTTTTGTCCACATGCAGCAAAGCTGAAACAAAGAATTAATGCCATTAATAACGATAAGATTTTTTTCATAGCAACCTCCATGTAATACGATAATATATTCTAACATAAAAGACCATATTATGCTATACTAATTATAATTCAAGAAAGGAAATGATTATGTATACTGTAGAGAAAAAAGAATGTACAATTAGTGTACCCGAATACGTAGAGAATTATGTGAATGTTGAGGAATTTCTTGAATATTGCAAGGAATGTAAGAATTACGATAAAGTCTGGTCCTGCCCCTCTTACGACTTTAACCCTGAAGACTATTGGAAACAGTACAGGGAACTTGTTGTTACGGCAAGGAAAATAATCTTCTTAGAGGATGTTGACCAGAAGAGAAGCTATGAGATAATGCACGAAGTTAAAGAGGATATGAGCCGTGAACTTTATGAAATGGAAAAACAACACCCGGGTTCCGTTTCCCTAAGTGCCGGAAGCTGCAGCCTGTGCAGGGAAGAAGGCTGTACCCGAAGTAAGGGGGAACCTTGCAGGCACCCTAATCTCATGAGATATTCCATTGAATCAGTGGGAGGCAACGTAGGTCTAACAGTTTCTAAACTTATGGGTTATGAATTGGAGTGGGTTGAAGAGGGTAAGGTGCCTTCGTATTTTGTACTGGTTGGAGGTCTTCTTAAGAAATGATGACACAGATTATCGATAACATCAAAGAATTGATGACGGGAAAGCTTCAGCTTGTGGTGGCAATAGATGGTATGTCTGCATCGGGAAAGAGCACCTTGGCCGAAAGACTGGAATTTCAGCTTGGGGCAGAGATTATCCATATGGATGATTTCTTTTTACCTCAAGACCTGAGAACTGAAGAGAGGCTGAAGGAACCCGGAGGGAATGTCCACTATGAAAGATTCCAGACGGAGGTTGCATCTAAAATTCAGAGAATGCGTTCTTTTGAATACGGCGTGTTTGATTGCAGCAGGATGGAAATAACAGAATATAAAAGAATAGAAAACGATAAAAAAATAATTGTAGTGGAAGGAGCCTATTCCATGAGATCGGAGTTTTTGGGCCTTTATGACTACAAGATATTTATGAAGACTGCGCCTGAAACGCAGTTGAAACGAATAACAGAAAGAAACGGAGAAGAGATGGCAAAGCGTTTTGAAGCTCAGTGGATTCCTATGGAAAACGCTTATTTCAAAGCCTTTGATGTGGAAAAAAGTGCGGATATAGTCATTGAAACATAGAGAAAAGGGATTTTGAAAGCTGATATT
>CALZMV010000019.1 GCA_945788655.1 uncultured Clostridia bacterium
GCTTTGCGAAAGTTCGGTTTAGCAAAAGCAAAGCTTTTGAACCTCACTTTTATTCGATGATTTCAGATACTACTCCGGAACCTACTGTTCTACCACCTTCTCTGATCGCAAATCTTAATCCTTCTTCGATTGCGATTGGTGTGATCAGTTCGATTGTCATTGTGATGTTATCTCCTGGCATGCACATTTCTGTTCCTTCTGGTAACTGTAAATCTCCTGTTACGTCTGTTGTTCTGAAGTAGAACTGTGGTCTGTATCCGTTGAAGAATGGTGTGTGTCTTCCGCCTTCTTCTTTCTTTAATACGTATACTTCACCTTTGAACTTTGTGTGTGGATGAATTGTTCCTGGCTGGCAAAGAACCTGTCCTCTTTCGATTTCGTTTCTCTGTACGCCTCTTAGTAATGCACCGATGTTGTCTCCTGTTTCTGCCTTATCTAAAAGCTTTCTGAACATTTCTACACCTGTTACTACTACTTTTCTCTTTTCTTCTGTTAAGCCTATGATTTCTACTTCGTTACCTACTTCTAATACGCCTCTTTCTACTCTACCTGTTGCTACTGTACCTCTTCCTGTGATGGAGAATACGTCTTCTACTGGCATTAAGAATGGCTTGTCGTTGTCTCTTTCTGGTTCTGGAATATAAGTGTCTACTGCTTCGAATAATTCTAAGATCTTGTCTCCCCATGGACCATTTGGATCTTCTAATGCGCCTAATGCGGATCCTCTGATGATTGGTGTGTCATCTCCTGGGAATTCATATTCGTCTAATAATTCTCTTACTTCCATTTCTACTAGGTCTAATAATTCATCGTCATCTACCATGTCGCACTTGTTTAAGAATACGATGATGTATGGTACGCCTACCTGTCTTGATAAAAGAATGTGTTCTCTTGTCTGTGGCATTGGACCATCTGTTGCAGCACATACCAGAATTGCACCGTCCATCTGTGCAGCACCTGTGATCATGTTCTTTACATAGTCAGCGTGGCCTGGGCAGTCTACGTGTGCATAGTGTCTGTTAGGTGTTTCGTATTCTACGTGAGCTGTGGAGATTGTGATACCTCTTTCTCTTTCTTCTGGTGCCTTGTCGATGTTTTCGAAGTCTACCTTCTGACCTAATCCGTATCTTTCGAATAATGTCTTTGTGATAGCTGCTGTAAGAGTTGTCTTACCGTGGTCTACGTGACCGATTGTTCCGATGTTAATATGCGGTTTTGTTCTTTCAAATTTAGCTTTTGCCATTTTAAATTTCCTCCGTTTTAGTAAGAAGCCTGCATATCCCTATAAGGGATATGCCATCTTCTCTATTAGAAAATATAATTACTTATTGATTTTATCTACCATGTGATCAGGCAGCTTTTCGAAGTGGTCCATCTGCATTACGTAAGTACCACGACCCTGAGTCTTGGATCTTAAGTCAGTTGCATATCCGAACATTTCTGATAATGGAACCATACCTCTAACTGCAACAGCTCCAAGGTTCATGTCTGAACCTTCGATTCTACCTCTTCTTGAAGAGATATCACCGATTACATCACCCATGTATTCTTCCGGAACTGTAACTTCAACCTTGAAGATTGGTTCAAGAAGAACTGGATTTGCTTTCTTGCAAGCTTCCTTAAATGCCATGGAAGCAGCAATCTTGAACGCCATTTCAGAGGAGTCAACTTCGTGGTAAGAACCATCGTATAGTTCAATACCAAGGTCAACAACCTGGAATCCTGCAACCGGTCCTGACTGCATTGCTTCTACGATACCTTCTTCGATCTTAGGAATGTATTCCTTAGGAATAGCACCACCAACGATAGAGTTCTTAAATTCGAATCCACTGCCAGCTTCTCTTGGGTACATTCTGATCTTAACATGACCATACTGACCCTTACCACCAGACTGCTTAACGTATTTGTGATCAACGTCAGCATTAGTAGTAATAGTTTCTTTGTAGGATACCTGAGGCTTACCTACGTTTGCTTCAACTTTGAATTCTCTTAACAGTCTGTCAACGATGATTTCAAGGTGTAATTCACCCATACCAGCGATGATAGTCTGTCCAGTTTCTTCGTTTGTATAAGTTTTGAAAGTAGGGTCTTCTTCTGCCAGTTTAGCAAGAGCCATACCCATCTTTTCCTGACCTGCCTTAGTCTTAGGCTCAATTGCGATTTCAATTACAGGTTCTGGGAATTCCATGGATTCCAGAATAATTTCATTGTTCTCATCGCAAAGAGTATCACCTGTAGTAGTATCCTTTAGGCCTACTGCTGCAGCGATATCACCAGCGTATACTTCGCTGATTTCTTCTCTCTTGTTTGCGTGCATCTGAAGAATTCTACCGATTCTTTCTCTCTTACCCTTTACAGAGTTGTATACATAAGAACCGGAAGTTAACTTACCTGAGTATACTCTGAAGAATGCTAACTTACCAACAAATGGGTCAGCCATAATCTTAAATGCTAAAGCTGAGAAAGGCGCGTTATCATCTGCAGGTCTTTCGTCTTCTTCACCTGTTTCAGGGTTTACACCCTTGATTGCAGGGATATCTAATGGTGATGGCATGTAGTCAACAACAGCGTCTAACATCATCTGAACGCCCTTGTTCTTGTATGAGGAACCGCAAACTACTGGAACCATTCTGCCTGCAATTGTTTCCTGTCTGATTGCAGCCTTAATCTGTTCCATTGTTGGTTCTTCACCTTCAAGGTACATCATCATTAATTCTTCATCTGTTTCGCATACAGATTCAACTAACTTTTCTCTCCATTCCTGAGCTAAGTCTGTTAAATCTGCTGGAATATCTGTAATTTCGATTTCCTTACCAAGGTCATCTTTATAAATCTCTGCCTTCATTGTAACTAAGTCGATAATTCCAACGAATGTTTCTTCTGCACCGATAGGTAACTGGATAGGTACAGCATTTGCCTTTAATCTATCCTTAACCATGTTTACTACTCTGAAGAAGTTAGCACCCATGATGTCCATCTTGTTTACATAAATCATTCTTGGAACTCCGTACTTGTCAGCCTGTCTCCAAACTGTTTCGGACTGAGGTTCTACCCCACCCTTAGCACAAAGTACTGTAACGGAACCATCAAGAACTCTTAGGGATCTTTCTACTTCAACTGTAAAGTCTACGTGTCCCGGAGTATCGATGATGTTAATTCTTGTATCTTTCCACTGTGCAGTTGTAGCGGCAGAGGTAATAGTAATACCACGTTCCTGTTCCTGTTCCATCCAGTCCATTGTTGCAGAACCTTCGTGAGTTTCACCGATCTTGTGAGTCTTACCAGTGTAGAACAGAATTCTTTCTGTTGTAGTTGTCTTACCGGCATCGATATGAGCCATGATACCGATGTTTCTAGTTTTTTCTAATGGAAAACTTCTTGGCATCTATTGTTCCTCCCTTCTACCATCGTAAACACATATTGCAAAAACCTTCTGATGAAATTACCATCTGAAGTGTGCGAACGCCTTGTTCGCTTCTGCCATCTTGTGTGTATCTTCTTTCTTCTTTACGGAAGCACCTGTATTGTTAGCTGCATCCATAAGTTCTTTAGCAAGTCTTTCGGCCATAGTTCTTTCGCCTCTTGCTCTTGTGTATCTAGTAAGCCATCTTAAACCTAAAGTCTGTCTTCTTTCTGGTCTTACTTCTACTGGAACCTGGTAGTTCGCACCACCGATTCTCTTTGCTTTTACTTCTAAAACAGGCATGATGTTGTTCATAGCCTTTTCGAATACTTCCAGTGGATTTTCGCCTGTCTGTTCTGCGATTCTGTCAAAAGCACCGTAAACGATAGCCTGAGCTGTACCCTTCTTACCGTCTAACATGATGCTGTTGATTAACTTAGCAACAGTCACGCTTCCGTAAACCGGATCTGGAAGTACGTCTCTCTTTGGTGTGTTACCTTTTCTTGACACTTCTCTTCCCTCCATTGCCAATCGCTTTTGATTCTGTCTTATCTAGTACAAAGCGATTTTGCACAAATTGTTATAACTATTTTTATCGTGCATTTCTTCACCTTTTCTCTGATGAAAAGATTACTCTGAGCGGCCCATGCACATAAAACGACCGTCCAGTATTGCCGGGGGTACTCGACGAACATCTAAGTCGCCGCGAGCGCTTTAATATATCTATTATATGGATATAAAAGGGCTCTACTAATTCCCGTACATTGAAACTCTAATGTTTCAATTATTTCTTAGCTTTAGGCTTCTTTGCACCGTACTTGGAACGAGCCTGAAGTCTGTTGTTAACTCCAGCTGTATCAAGTGTACCTCTGATGATGTGGTATCTAACACCTGGAAGGTCCTTAACTCTACCGCCTCTGATAAGAACTACAGAGTGTTCCTGTAAGTTATGTCCAATACCAGGGATGTAAGCAGTTACTTCAATACCGTTTGTAAGACGTACTCTGGCAACTTTTCTAAGAGCTGAGTTAGGCTTCTTAGGAGTTACAGTCTTAACAGATGTGCAAACGCCTCTCTTCTGAGGTGAGTGAGTATCTGTAGCAACTCTCTTAAGTGAGTTCATACCCTTGTTAAGTGCAGGAGCAGTTGACTTTTTAACAGTGCTAGTTCTTCCTTCACGTACTAACTGATTAATAGTAGGCATCCTTTTTCTCCTTTCTTTCAATGTTAATTCTAAATTTATATTTTACACACGAATCGGCCCGGACATACCGTCCGGACCTGATTCTGTCTAAAACCAAATGATATTTTATCACACAACTACTATTTGTGTCAAACTAAAATATTAGTCAAGTTCAATTATTTCAGATGTTTCTGCTATTTCATCGTCATCATCTTCAAAAAGATCATCAGCCAACTCTGCTTCAACAATTACGTCTTCAATGACAGTTTCTTCTTCCTTTTGTTCTGCCATTGCTGCAAGTTCCTGCTCTCTTTCGAAGTTTTCCATTATTTCAGCATTTACACCGTAATCTAATTCGATGTTCTTATAGCGCTTCATACCTGTGCCGGCAGGAATCAGCTTACCAATCATGATGTTTTCCTTAAGACCGATAAGCTTGTCATTCTTACCCTTGATTGCAGCGTCTGTAAGAACTCTTGTAGTTTCCTGGAATGATGCCGCTGACAAGAATGAGTTTGTAGCCAGAGAAGCCTTTGTGATACCGAGAAGAATTCTGTTAGCTACGCAAGGCTCGCCGCCTTCTGCCACTGCTTTTTCGTTTGCTTCCTGAATTTCAAATTTTCCGTATAAACCTCCAGGAAGTAAATCTGTATCTCCTGCATCTTCAATCTTATATTTTGACAGCATCTGGCTTACGATAACTTCAACGTGCTTGTCGTTGATATCTACACCCTGCTGTTTATATACTCTCTGCACTTCCTTCAGCAGATACTGATAAACGCCTTCAACACCGTTTAATCTTAAAATGTCATGTGGATTTAGTGGACCACGCGTAATCTGTCCACCGGCAAATACCTCATCTCCAACCTTAACATTTAGTCTTGCCCCATAAGGTATTACATATACCCTATCTTCTTCTTTTCCGCGAACTCTAACTTCAGTTTTGTTATCCTTTCTTGTCTCAATAGAAAGAACAACACCATCAGCTTCGCATATTTCAGCAATACCCTTCGGTTTTCTAGCTTCGAAAAGTTCTTCTACTCTTGGAAGACCCTGAGTGATATCGCCGCCGGCTACACCACCGGTATGGAAAGTTCTCATTGTTAACTGAGTACCTGGTTCACCGATTGACTGTGCTGCGGTAATACCAACAGCTTCTCCGATGTTAACTTCTTCGCCGGAAGCAAGGTTTCTGCCATAACACTTTGCACAGATACCTGTTCTTGAGTGGCAAGTCATTACAGAACGGATTGCTACGCTTTCTATGCCACATTTTTCAATTCTGTCTGCTTGTGCTTCAAGAATTTCTTCGTTCTGTTCAACAATCACCTCGTTTGTCTGAGGATCTACGATATCAACAAGAGCTGTTCTTCCAACAATTCTCTGCTTTAATGGTTCAATAACTTCCTTGCCATCTGTAAACGCTCTTACCTCAACGCCCTCATCTGTTCCGCAATCATATTCTCTAACGATTACGCTATGAGAAACGTCAACAAGTCTTCTTGTCAGGTAACCTGAGTCGGCTGTACGAAGAGCTGTATCAGCAAGACCCTTTCTTGCACCATTTGATGAAATGAAGTATTCCAGAATTGATAATCCTTCACGGAAGTTTGATTTGATAGGAATTTCTACAGTCTTACCTGTAGCATTTGCCATCAGACCACGCATACCGCCTACCTGCTTAATCTGGTTCTTACTACCTCTGGCACCGGAGTTAGCCATGATAAACAGGTTGTTTAATGTGCCTAATGAATCCATAAGTGCATCGGCAACATCATCTGTAGCTTTTGTCCAGATTTTAATTACCTGCTCATATCTTTCCTGGTTTGACATCAAACCTCTTCTGTATGCTTTTTCATACTTATCAACTTCTGCCTCTGCAGCTGCAAGGATTTCCTGCTTAGCATCAGGAATTTCCATGTCGCTTACACTGATTGTAACCGCGCCCTTTGTTGAGTATTTGTAACCCATTGACTTGATATAGTCAAGCATGATTACTGTGCCTGTATTTCCATGAGTACGATAGCACTTATCAATGATTGCACCCAGTTTTTTCTTATCACATAAGAAGTCAACTTCCAGTCCGTATGGATCAACGGTTCTGTCAACAAAACCCAAATCCTGAGGAATTCCCTGGTTGAAGATAAAACGACCAACTGTAGATTCTACAAGACCGCCCTTCTTATCTTCTGCATCTTTGTACATTCTAACCTTAACTTTTGCGTGAATTCCTACCACACCTGTCTGATATGCCATAAGCATTTCATCAAGGTCAGTAAATATCTTGCCATCGCCTACTTCAGCGTATGTGTTTCTTTCTTCAACACCAGGGTGTGTCAGATAGTAACTTCCAAGAATCATGTCCTGTGTAGGAGTTGTGATTGGAGAACCATCTTTTGGTGCCAAAATATTGTTTACTGAAAGCATCAGGAATCTTGCTTCAGCCTGCGCTTCAACTGAAAGCGGTACGTGAACGGCCATCTGGTCACCGTCAAAGTCAGCGTTGAATGCTGTACATACTAACGGATGAAGTTTTATTGCCTTACCTTCTACCAATACCGGTTCGAAAGCCTGGATACCTAGTCTGTGAAGTGTAGGCGCACGGTTTAACATTACAGGATGTTCTTTAATTACGCCTTCAAGCACATCCCAAACTTCCGGTCTTACCTTCTCTACCATTCTCTTTGCGCTCTTGATGTTATGTGCATATCCCTGTTCAACTAATTCTTTCATTATGAAAGGCTTGAACAGTTCGAGAGCCATCTTCTTAGGAAGACCGCACTGATAGAACTTAAGTTCAGGTCCAACTACGATTACAGAACGTCCTGAGTAGTCTACACGCTTACCAAGCAGATTCTGTCTGAATCTACCCTGCTTACCCTTTAACATGTCTGAAAGTGACTTTAAAGGTCTTGATCCAGGACCGGTAACAGCTCTTCCTCTTCTACCGTTGTCGATAAGTGAGTCAACTGCTTCCTGAAGCATTCTCTTTTCGTTTCTTACAATAATGTCAGGAGCGCCTAGTTCAAGAAGTCTGTTAAGTCTGTTATTTCTGTTGATAACTCTTCTATATAAGTCATTTAAGTCAGATGTAGCGAATCTGCCACCATCAAGCTGAACCATAGGTCTTATATCTGGTGGAATTACCGGAATCACATCCATAATCATCCATTCCGGTCTGTTGCCGGAAAGTCTCAAAGCTTCAATAACTTCAAGTCTTCTTACGATTCTTATCTTCTTCTGTCCGCTTGCATCCTTTAATTTTTCTCTTAAGTCAACTGCAAGTGCTTCAAGATCAATGTCTGAAAGAAGCTGTTTGATTGCTTCTGCACCCATTGCTGCCTTAAATCTGTCACCGTACTGCTCTTTCTTTTCTCTGTACTGCTGTTCTGTGAGCAGTTCCTTGTATCCGAGATCTGTGTCGCCTGGATCTGTTACGATGTATGCGGCAAAGTACAGAACTTTTTCAAGGTTTCTTGGTGTAATATCAAGGCAAAGTCCCATTCTTGAAGGAATACCTTTAAAGTACCAGATGTGAGATACAGGAGCGGCCAACTTAATGTGACCCATCCTTTCTCTTCTAACTTTTGCTTTTGTAACCTCTACACCGCAGCGATCGCATACGATACCTTTATATCTGATTCTCTTATATTTTCCGCAGTGGCATTCCCAGTCCTTCATAGGTCCGAAAATTCTTTCGCAGAAAAGGCCATCCCTTTCAGGCTTGAGAGTTCTATAGTTGATTGTCTCAGGCTTAGTAACTTCGCCATGTGACCACTCTAGAATCTTTTCAGGTGACGCAAGGTTGATCTGTATGGATTCAAAGTTATTAATTTCATAATCGTTGTTTGTATTATTCAAGGAGTCCCTCCCCTTTCTTTAATTACTCTTTTAGAAATCGCCGTTGTAATCTTCGTCTGAGTCTTCCTCATACGCATCAGTTTCTGCATCTTCATCGCCTTCTTCAGTGAAACCTTCATCAAAAATGTTTTCTTCATTTCCAAGCTCAGTTTCTACTTCCATAATGCCTTCGATGCTTGGTACATCATCATCATATTCTGATGCATCCTTTATCTGGATTTCTTCATCATTTTCTGAAAGCACTTTGACATCAAGTCCTAATGCCTGCATTTCTTTGATCAATACCTTGAATGACTCTGGAATTCCTGGTGTAGGTATATTTTCACCCTTGACAATTGCTTCATAAGTCTTCACACGACCCACAATGTCGTCAGATTTAACAGTCAGGATTTCCTGTAATGTATAAGCTGCACCATAAGCTTCTAATGCCCATACTTCCATTTCACCGAATCTCTGTCCACCGAACTGTGCCTTACCGCCAAGTGGCTGCTGAGTAACCAGTGAGTATGGACCTGTTGATCTTGCATGGATCTTATCATCTACAAGGTGGTGAAGCTTCAGCATGTACATGTAACCCACAGTAACAGGATTGTCAAATGTTTCTCCGGTTCTGCCGTCTCTTAAGTACAGCTTGCCGGTTCTTGGATATCCTACTTCCTCAAGAAGATTCATGATGTCCCATTCATTTGCTCCGTCGAATACAGGGGTTGAAATGTACCAGCCTTTCTTCTTGGCAGCTAAACCTAAGTGCACTTCTAATACCTGTCCTACGTTCATACGGGAAGGTACGCCAAGTGGGTTTAACATTACCTGAAGCGGCTGACCATTATCCATGAATGGCATGTCTTCTTCCGGAAGGATTCTTGAAACAACACCCTTATTACCGTGACGGCCGGCCATCTTGTCACCTACATTGATTTTTCTCTTTGTAGCGATATAGCATCTTACTAATTTATTTACTCCCGGTGGAAGTTCGTCTCCGTTTTCACGGCAGAACACCTTAACGTCAACTACAATACCGGTTTCACCGTGAGGAACTCTTAAGGAAGTATCTCTAACTTCTCTTGCCTTTTCTCCGAAGATAGCACGAAGCAATCTTTCTTCAGCTGTCAGCTCAGTTTCACCCTTAGGAGTTACCTTACCTACCAAAATATCTGAAGAATTTACTTCTGCACCTATTCTGATAATACCTTCTTCATCCAGATCCTTAAGTGCATCTTCACCTACGTTAGGAATGTCTCTTGTAATTTCTTCAGGTCCAAGTTTTGTATCTCTTGCTTCAGCTTCGTATTCTTCAATATGAAGTGAAGTAAGAACGTCATCCATTAGAAGTCTCTCATTCAGAATGATAGCGTCCTCGTAGTTGTAACCTTCCCATGTCATAAAACCGATAAGAAGGTTCTTACCAAGAGCAATTTCTCCGAGATCTGTTGAAGGACCATCTGCAATTACTTCTCCAGCCTCAATGTGTTCACCGTGGTTTACTATTGGGCGCTGATTAATGCATGTTCCCTGGTTGGATCTCTTGAACTTTAACAATTTATATTCATCTTTTTCGTTGTTGTCATCTCTTCTGATAACTATTCTGTCTGCACCAACGAATTCAACTGTACCGCTGTTTTTAGCCAAGATAACTACTCCGGAGTCTCTTGCGGCTTTGTATTCCATACCTGTACCAACAACCGGTGCTTCTGTAACAAGCAACGGAACCGCCTGACGCTGCATGTTGGAACCCATCAAGGCACGGTTGGCGTCGTCGTTTTCAAGGAAAGGAATCATGGCTGTAGCAACTGAAACTACCTGCTTAGGAGATACGTCCATGTAGTCAATCTGTTCTCTTGCTACCAGAGCGATTTCACCATGTTCACCTCTTGATGCAACTTTCGCATTTACAAAATGACCTTCACTGTCTAACGGCTCATTGGCCTGAGCAACGATCATCATTTCTTCTTCGTCTGCTGTTAAATAGTGGATTTCATCAGTAACAACACCTGTAGCCTTATCAACCAATCTATATGGTGTTTCGATAAATCCATACTGATTGATAATACCATAGGTTGTCAGTGAGCCGATAAGACCAATGTTTGGACCTTCTGGAGTTTCAATAGGACACATTCTTCCGTAGTGAGAATAATGTACGTCTCTAACTTCGAATCCGGCTCTTTCTCTTGAAAGACCGCCAGGACCCAATGCAGAAAGTCTTCTCTTGTGAGTCAGTTCGGAAAGCGGGTTATTCTGGTCCATAAACTGTGACAGCTGGGAGCTGCCAAAGAATTCTTTAATTGCCGCAGTAACAGGTCTGATGTTCATAAGAGCCTGTGGCGTAGTAACATCAATATCCTGAATAGTCATTCTTTCTTTAACTACTCTTTCCATTCTTGCAAGACCGATTCTGAACTGGTTTTGTAACAATTCCCCTACAGTTCTTAATCTTCTGTTGCCTAAATGGTCAATATCATCAACTGAGCCGATGCCATAATTTAAGTTTAGAATATAGCTGATGGAAGCTATGATATCTTCTATAATAATGTGCTTAGGTGATAAATCATTTCTTCTATCAACAAGCATTTCCTTTAATTCTTCTTCGTCATTTGCTGCTTCAAGAATTTCTTTCAGGACAGGATAAAACACCTTGTCAGCCACCTTGAGCGCAGTAGTATCAAAATCTACATAAGCATCAAGGTCTACAAAGTTATTGCCGATAACCTTAGTTACCTTATCTTCCTTATCCTTATCTAAACCGTAAGCATAAACAAACTGTACACCTGCGTTTTCAATTGTTTTTGCCAGTTCTCTTGAAATCCTCTGTCCTTTTTCGGCTAGAATTTCGCCTGTTTCAGGATTGAAAACATCTTCAGCTGCAACTACGCCTGAAATTCTGTTGGATAAGCATAACTTTTTATTATACTTATATCTACCAACCTTAGCCAGATCATAGCGCTTAGGGTCAAAGAACAATGAGTTCAGCAATGCGCGTGCACTTTCTACTGTAGGTGGTTCAGTAGGTCTGAGCTTCTTGTATATTTCTTTAAGACCTTCTTCATGATTAGCTGCTGTATCCTTTTCAAGAGTCTTTTTTAGTCTTGGATCATCGCCAAAAATATCTAAGATTTCCTGGTCGCTTCCAAAACCTAAAGCTCTCAATAAAGTTGTAACAGGCTGCTTTCTTGTACGGTCTACTCTTACGGAAATAATCTCGTTTGAGTCTGTTTCATATTCCAGCCATGCACCTCTGTTAGGTATGATGGTAGTTGAAAACAGCTTATTGTTTGATTTGTCGTAAGTTACATCATAATATGGTCCAGGAGAACGAACCAGCTGAGTTACGATTACTCTCTCTGCACCGTTATAAATGAATGTACCCTTTTCTGTCATCAGAGGGAAATCTCCCATAAATACTTCCTGCTCTTTGACTTCTCCGGTTTCTTTGTTAATCAGTCTTACTCTTACTTTAAGTGGAGCAGCGTATGTGACATCACGTTCCTTGCACTCTTCCTGCTCATACTTTGGAGCATCAGTGAGGGAATAGTCAATAAACTCTAAAACCAAGTTATCTGCATAGTCCTTGATTGGAGAAATATCCTCAAATACTTCTCTAAGGCCTTCTTCGATAAACCAGTTGTATGAATCCGTCTGGATCTGAATAAGGTTAGGCATTTCGCAGACTTCGTTGATTTTAGCGTAAGTCATACGTTCTTTTCTACCTACTTTTATAGGTCTTGGCATCTTTATCACTCCTTATATTCTTAACAAATTACTTTGTGTGGCAGTCTAATATTATATTATATACCTGTCAAATAATCAAGCATAAAATGGAATATTTTTCGATTTTTTCAAAAAAGCACTTGACAAGATTATTTTTAATAAAAACCTTGACCTTCCCCCTTGTGGAAGGTATACAATACAAATAACCGAAGGGGGTATTTTCATGAAAATAAATGAAGTTGAAAACTTAATCGGCATTTCCAAAAAGAATATTCGCTTTTATGAGGATCAGGGATTGTTATCTCCCACAAGAAATGCGGATAATGGATACCGTTCATATTCAGACGAAGATATAAAACTTTTAGAACAGATTAAACTTTTCCGCAAACTGGGCGTTCCTATCGATGAAATAAGAAATATGCAGGCAGGTAATTCAACAGTTTCCGATTGCATTAACCGGCACCTGGTTTCTCTAAGGCGCAAACAATCCAATCTTGAAAATGCCATTGAGCTTTGTACCAGCATGAAAAATTCAGATATTCTTTTAGATAACCTTGATGCAAACCAGCTTCTAAAGAGAATGGACGAGATGGAGCTCGCCGGCACATCTTTTAAGAATATACATAAAAATGATGTAAAAGTCGGAAGATATGCAGGGGCTTTTTTCGCATCCTTCATTACAGTATTATTTGTTTCTGCCATGCTGGCACTCATTGTCTGGGCATACAAAACTACGCCGGAGGAGTCTCCGCCACTTTGGTTTATCATAACTCTGGCTGCTGTTATGCTCGCCGTAATCTTTGGCGTTTTATATGCTTTGATACAAAGGATAGGTGAAATACAGAAAGGAGAGATTGAAGATGCAAGAGAATTCTAAACGAAAACGAGGCGCAATAATTGCCGCTGGGGTAATAGTAATTTTTCTTTCGCTTCTAATAGGCTTATTCATTTTACTTTTTATAGGTCTTGAGGAAAAAGTTGCCTCAGGTATTCTACTGGTTTATATCGTTGTAGAGGCGTTAGTGGTTGTTGGTGTGTTAATATCGCTTTTCCAGAGATTGAAAGAAATTGACAAAAACGAAATTGAAAAGGCTAAAAAATATTAAGGAGGTTTACCATGTTATTACTTACTTTAAACTATGTTCCAGGAAAGGAAATTGAAGCTTTAGGAATCGTCAAAGGAACCACCGTTCAGACAAAGAATTTCGGAAAAGACTTCATGTCCGGTATGAAAACACTGGTGGGTGGAGAGCTTACTGCCTACACTGAAATGTTAAATGAATCCAGGCAGCTTGCAACTAAACGTATGGTCGATGAAGCTGAAGAACTTGGTGCTGATGCCGTTATCAATATCAGATACGGTTCTGCTTCTATGATGCAAGGCGCAGCGGAAGTAGTTGTTTATGGAACAGCTGTAAAATTCAAATAACGCAGCTTATACAGCCATTTGAAAGGGCATATCTCGCGATATGCCCTTTTTTGTCTCTATACATTACTCTCATTTACCATTCTTTTGAAAAAGATTCTGAACTCAGTTCCTCGGCCTGCTTCACTGTCAACTTCAATTCTGGCGTCGTGTACCTTGGCCGCATGCTTAACAATTGAAAGCCCAAGGCCTGTTCCTCCGACTTCTTTCGAATGACTTTTATCTACTCTGTAGAACCGTTCAAATATTCTACCTTGATCCTCCTTTGGAATACCTATACCTGTATCCTTTACAGAAACCATTACCTCATCGCTGCTTTCCGTCATCTCAACATATACTTTTCCATTCCTATGGTTATATTTAATGGCATTATCCACAAGGTTATAGACAATTCCTGAAAGGAGCTGAGGTATTCCAACTATTACTGAATTTTCTAATTTCAAATCTATAGTTATGTCTTTTTGCTTTGCTTCACTTTCAAGGCTCGTAACAGCTTCCTCTACAATCTTGTCGAGGCGCGTCTCAGTTTTTGCCATGCCTTCCGCACCCTCATCCAGGTGAGAAAGATTGATGATGTCTTCCACAAGGTGAATCATTCTTTGAGCCTCATTGTATATTTTGCCGCAGAAAGGTGCTGCGTCTTCAGGTCTTGCCATTTCGTTTTTTATGAGTTCTGCATATCCGGAAATAGTATGAAGAGGTGTTTTCAATTCATGAGATACATTAGCAGTAAACTCTCTACGCATTTTTTCTGCATTTTCTCTTTCGGTAACATCAAATATCAATAACGCAGCTCCCGAAATGCCTTTATCTGATACAACCGGACTTGCATCAAGCTGGTAATGAGATTCTCTAATATGTATAACCTTTTCCGCATGGCCTCCGCTTAAGGCCTTAGAAAGCACATCCTGGAACTCTAAGTCATCACCTATGGTGAGAATGTTCTTTCCTACGCAGTCATGCTTTGCCGAAAGAATCTTCGACGCCGCATCATTGATGCTCAAGATTGTCCCCTTTCTGTTTAGAAGAATCAGTCCCTCATTCATGCTGTTGGTTACTGCTTCGAATTCATTCTTCCTGTTTTCAAGTTCCATAGCCTGCTTGACAAGCTGAGTCTGCTGAGTATGTATTCTATTTAGCAATGGTGAAAGTTCTACATACTCACTATTTTTTTGAGGAGCTTCAAGATCTATTGAGTTGAGAGGTTTAACTATTATTTTAGATATTCTGTATGCCAATAGCATTGACAGTATCACTACACCAACCACAATAAGAACAATATATTCCATCATGTCCAGAATCAATGTAAAGATGCTGCTTCTCTCAAGGGAGATTCTTATTATAGTTCCATCATTCAGCAGCTTTGCACAATAAACCAGTTGCTTCATCATGGTATCAGAATATCTTTTGCTGTATCCTTTTCCGGTTTCGATGGCTTGCTTAATTTCTTCGCGCTGAAGGTGATTTACCATTGTGCTCTGATCTCCCCTGTTATCATAGAGAACAGTTCCATCTTTATCTATCCATGTAACTCTGAAGTCGGGATTATCTAAATCAGCAAAGTAGTCAAGTCCATTATTTTCCACACCTATTGCAGCAAGCTCTACCTGAATATCAAGCTGTTTTGTCTGACTAACAGAAAAGTACTGATAAAAAACACTGCTTACTAAAATAACCGAAGCAACGAAGACTATTCCACCAACCAAACATATGGATTTAAATATTCGTTTCGTCATTTAATCAGCCTCCATGCGGTATCCCACACCTCTTACAGTCTGGATATAATTGCCGCAATCTCCCAGCTTCGTGCGAAGCGTTCCAATGTGAACATCTACAGTTCTCGTTTCTCCAAAGTAATCAGCTCCCCAAATCTGATAAAGAAGCTGTTCTCTTGTGTAAACCCTTCCTACGTGCTCCATAAAGAGCTTAAGCAGTTCAAACTCCTTAAAGGTCAATTCAACTCGCTTTCCTTCCGCTTCAACAGTATGCTCACTTAAGCTCAATTCCAGGTTTCCAACCCTCATTACTTGAGGAGTCTCCTTCGGAGACGTTCTTCTAAGCACCGCCTTTACTCTTGAAATCATCTCCATCATTCCAAAGGGTTTTGCCAGATAGTCATCAG
>CALZMV010000020.1 GCA_945788655.1 uncultured Clostridia bacterium
ATGACAGAAAAGAGAAAAGGCGAACTGCTGATGCTGGCCTGTGCAGTAATGTGGAGCATCAGCGGAATAATAATAAAATACATAGATTGGAGCCCCTTTACCATTGCAGGTGCCAGAAGTCTTATTTCGGCAGTTGTAGTGGTGGTTTTTATGATGGCAACTAAGCTGAAACCTGTAGTGAACAGAAATTCCGTTATTTCGGGTGTTTTTTTAAGTGGATGTATCACATGTTTCGTGGTTGCCAACAAGCTTACGACAGCTGCAAATGCCATAGTTTTGCAATATATTGCACCGGTCTTTGTGCTGATTATTACTGCAGTTTTTCTGAAGCAGAAGCTGAAAAAAATGGAGATAGGTGTCGTTGCATTTACCTTTGGAGGAATAGTTCTGTTTTTCCTTGGAGAAATCAGCTTTGGCGGAATGCTTGGCAATTTTGTAGCTATCTTTTCGGGGCTGTGTATGGCCATATGCTTCATCGTTAACGGAACAATTGAAATAGACGCCAGAATGACAGGGATACTGGTTGCCCATTTAATTACAGCAGCAATTGGAATCCCTTTGGGGCTGGCAACATATAATACGGTGGTGACGTCTCAGGATTTAATTCTGATATTGATACTGGGTGTTGTGCAGCTTGGAATCCCATATGTCCTGTATGCGATGGCAGCGTCAAGGATAAGTCCATTGAGCTGTTCTCTGATTGGAATGATTGAACCGCTCTTAAATCCAATCTGGGTTGCAGTGTTCTATGGTGAAATCCCAGGTCTGTTCGCACTTATTGGCGGTGTGGTTGTAATTGTTTCTGTTGTAGTATACAACGTCTGGGATGAAAAGCAGAGCAGCCTATAAACTGCAGAAGGACATATTGCTTTTATTCCGAAGCTAATGATAGAAACTGAATTATTAAAGATTAATAACAAAAAGCTGACTTAGGTCAGCTTTTTTAGTGCAAGTTTGTATATGTAACTTGAAATATAAATCTTGAAATATGTAACTATCGTCGTTAGATGAACTTGGATTTGGAATAATTATGTATTTTTATTGCAAGAGACAGTTGCTCTAGATCGGAAAATGATTTGTAATCAAATCCGGATATGACAGCAATTTTATCCAGACGATATCTGATAGTATTCTTATGCTGAGAAAGCATTGCCGATGCCGTATCTATATTGCAGTTGGACTCTATATAAGCAGTAAGGGTTTGCAATAAGTTGCTGTTATTCTCAATGTCATAATCAAGGATTGGGGTCAGAACTCTTGACTTGAATTTTTGCATTTCTACAGTATCTGTAAAAGGGAGAATAAGTTGCAGTGAACCGAGACTTCCATATGACACGATATTGCCATGGCTTTTATGCAGTGATGCGGCGTACAGACTTTCACGAAGGCAAACATCAAAATCTCGTAAAGTAGAATGAGAATTGCTTATCCCGAAATTAAATGCCTCTTTATTATTCGTTAGAATGTTGATGGATTCTTCGGGAGGCAAGTTGGAATCTCTGTCACAGATTATGAAGGCTCCGGAGTTATACGGAACAAAACAATTTTGCGGTATGTTTAACTCACTCGAAATAAAAGATTTATACAATGCATCTATTGAATCAGGCACATTATATTCATCCATCTTGACATATATGGAATAATATCTATCTGTAATTGAAGGATTCAGCTCTTTTGCATACTTTATTACTTCATCGGAGTTGAGATTACCGGATAGAATTGCAGCAACGCATCTTTGAGAGTCTCTAAAGGTATTTAAGATAAATAGTCGCTTATATACTTCAAATATCAATAATTCAACATAGATATCCTGTGAATTGACATAAAAGATTGGGAAATTCATGGAATCAGCGTAACGCAGCACAGATTCATGTATTGGGAGATTAAACACATTCTTTACAACTAAGCCGCTGGTACCTTTTGCGACAAGGTATTTGATAGCATCTAGAATAAGGTGCGGATTATCTTTAGCTACCGAAAATGTAGTAACAGTAAGCTGGTTCTTTTGAAAATTGGTATGATAATATTTGTCTTTCATTGCCGGATCTATTTCGTAATCCAAAAATCCTGCCGCAGATATCAGCCTGGACATGCCGCCGGAACCTGCTACAAGGGTTAAACCTGATTCGAATGTTTTGTAAAAATCTGAAACTGTATAATTGCTATACATATATGTTCCTCCTCTTCAAATTAAAGATGATTAAAATTGTATAATAGTTCAAAAATAATAGATGATTTATGTATATTATAACATATATTAAATGGCTGAATAAGAAAAAAATCAATGATAATTAGCATATATTAAAAAAATAGTGTTATATGTTGGCATTTAGATATTGTATTTATACACAAAATAGTTAAGTAAAAAATATATATTTATACAGTTTATTTTTATGGTAAGGGCTTCCTCCGAATAGTATAATGGCAAAAAAAGGAGGTAGAAACGTGAAAATAAAAGTATTAAGCAGGACAGATCTAGTAGAAATACTAGAGTTAACAAAAGTAATAGATGGAGTTGAAGCCGTGTATAAGGCAAAAGCTGAAGGAAATGTTGCTGCGTGGCCGCTTGTGGAACATCATTTTGGCAATGGGGCAGTGGCTGATATCAGATCTGGCGGAGCGTTTGGAGATATCTCGATACATGGAGCAAAGTTATTAAATAATTTTCCTGAAAATGCGAAGAATAATTTACCTGTATTTACAGGCGTTTTGATGGCCTTTGATTCGAATACGGGTTTACCGATGGGAATTATGGACGCATCATATATTACAAGTCTTCGCACAGGTGCTGCAGCTGCAATTGGAACGGCAGCATTGGCAAGACCTGATAGTAAAACACTACTGCTTGTGGGAGCTGGACGCCAATCTATTTATTTGTTAGGCGCAACACTTCTGAAGATGCCGCAAATTGAAAAAGTACTGGTAGCGGATACTTTTTCTCCTGATAATGGAATTCAATATGTGCAAACCATTAAAGAAAGATTAAAGAATGAATTGTCAGTTGATTGTCCTTCTACAAAGTTTGAATTTGCAGAGAATTTGAGAGACGCTGCATCAAGGAGCGATATAATACTGACTATTACAAGGAGCACTGAACCTTTAATAATGAAAGAGTGGTTAAAACCTGGCACACATTTAAGCTGTATTGGTGCTGATATGGTCGGAAAAGAAGAGATAGATCCTGAGATATTCTCAATAGCTCGCAGTTTTGCAGATGATGCGATTCAGTGCTGTAATGTTGGTGAAATGGAGATTCCTGCAAAGAAAGGAATAATCTCTGCAGATTCTATTTGTGGAGAAATAGGTGAGGTACTCGTAGGAACTAAGGAGGGGAGAGTTGAGGCCAGTGATATTACGGTATTTGACGCCACAGGTCTTGCGGCACTTGATTTAGTGACTGCAAAAATCGCTTTGCAGATGTCGAAAACGAAGAAAATCGGAACAGTTGTAGAAATTTAATGCAGAAAGCAGAAAGAGGTAGAAAAATGAAAATTGACAATTTTGTGTTGGAAAATTGGCTAAATCCTGCATGTGACAGCGAAAAAAATAAAGTTTATCTGGGAGGAAGCTGTGTATTGCCCATGACAGTGGAAGAACTGTTTGAACTTACGGGTGAAAGCATGGAAGACTTTTTTGAAGAACTCAAGAAGATGAATCTTGGATATCCTCGTTTTGATGGAACACCAAGATGTAAGAAAGCTGTGGCCAACCTGTATAAGGGGGTTGAACCTGAGGAAGTTGTTTTAGTTCATGGTGGAACCGGCGCAAATAACACTGTAGTTATGACCGTTATTGACCCAGGAGATAATGTTATTTCCATCGTTCCGAACTATCAGCAGTTTGACTCTATTCCAAGATCTATTGGTGCAGAGGTTAGAAATGTACACCTTAAAGCTGAAGAAGGATATAAGCTGGATGTAAATGATATCAGAAAACTTGTTGACGAAAACACTAAGGCGATTTTATTTACTAATCCTAACAACCCTACAGGATCACTTCTATCCTATGAAGAAATGCTCGACATTATCGATATTGCTAAATCTGTAGATGCATGGGTAATCTGCGATGAAATGTACAGAGGTCTTAAGGAAGAATATATGCCTTCATTTGCAGACCTTTATGAAAAGGCTATCGTAACATGCAGTTCATCCAAGATTTACTCCATGGCAGGCACTAGAGTAGGCTGGATTATCTGTCATGACCCTGAAATGAGATGGAATCTTTTCAATAGACGCTCGTATGATTCCATATGCGGGGCTGCATTTGATGAATGGATTTTTGCAATCGCTCTTGAACATGTAGATAAGATTTATGCAAGAAGCAGAGCTATCGTCAATAAGAATAAGGCAATAATTGATAAATGGTTGGACGGACATCCGTATTTACATCAGTATGCAGATGCTTACGGCACAACTTATTTAGTACATTATGATTTAGACATGGAAGCTGAAGAATTTGGTGACAGACTTCTTGATGAAAAAGGTGTTTTAGTTTGCCATGGTGACTGTTTCTATATTCCAAGAACATTCAGAATAACTCTTTCACATGCTGAAGAATTGGAAAAGGGACTTGCATTGATAGACGAGTTTATTAATGAGCAGGTTGCAGCAGGAAGAGGTCTGAAGTAACATAAGAAATAAATGACTTGAATAGATAAGACATATGTGAAATATAAAAAGCGATATCCAAGGAGGATGTCGCTTTTTAGTATGAGAAAGTATCAAATTTTTATAATGCATGTTGGCGTGAGAATTTACAGATCTAACCACCACTTCAAGAAATCATCACCGGATTTTTGAATCAAAGGATCACCTGCAAGACACATTCTTTCGGGATGCCACTGAACTCCGATGATTGGTAGCTCCTGATGTTCAATTGCCTCGACAACGGTATCATCGCCAAATGTCCAGAGGGCGGATACTTTCAGACCGTTTCCGATTACACCCACTCCCTGATGGTGTCTCGTGTTGACTGTAGTTCTTTCTGGAAAGAGATTGCCTAAGGCGGTTCCTTTGACTGTTGCTAGGTCGTGATATTTCTCAGGCTTTTGTGCGCCGTGATGTTCTGAAGAAGGCAGATGCTGAATGAGTGTTCCTCCGAAGAAAACATTTATAAACTGCATTCCTCTGCATACTCCAAGGACAGGTTTTTTGTCTTTTACAGCCATTTCCATAAGCTGCCACTGTATGCGATCCAGTTCATCGTTTACATCATGGCAGTGCGTATTTTCTTCTCCCCACAGCTTTGGATTCATGTCCTGAAAGCTTCCCGGAAGTATAAGTGCATCCGCCTTGCTAAAATCTGCCGGATTAAGTGAAATAAAGCTGTCAGCTCCGTTCTTTTTTAATGCCTCTGGGTAACTTTCATATTTATCGTCATCCGTTATCCATGCGGCAATCATTACGTTTTTCATAAAAGTCTCCAAAAATAATATGCAATAATAATTTTTTAATAATATTGTAAACGAGGTAGTAAACAGACGCAATAACAACTTGAGAAAAAGTAAAACAGATGTTATACTATGTTAGTTAAACTATTATTCGTGAAAGGGTTGAAATCTATGGATTTGTATCTAGCATTTGGAGTGTTTATGGTTTCCATGATAACCACAATAGCACTTAATATTTCTATGATTGTGGCTCTTTTAGTGGGGTTGGTTGCTTTCTTAATTGTCGGCATGCGCAAGGGATTTACCCTTAATGAAATGGGCAAGATGAGCCTTGGTGCAATTAAGGACTCTTTGGTTGTAATCAAGGTTATGCTGATAATAGGAGTGCTGACGGCTGTATGGAGAATTTCGGGGACTATCACTGTGTTTGTGTATTACGGAATGAAAATCATTATGCCGGACCTTTTTATAATAATTACGTTCCTGCTCTGCTGTCTGCTTAGTTATGCAATCGGGACTTCTTTTGGGGTTGCCGGTACTGTGGGCATCATTTTTATGGCACTGGCACGAAGCGGAGGCGTAAACCCGATTATAACGGCAGGGGCTATAATGTCGGGAATATATTTCGGAGATAGATGTTCACCTGTTTCATCAAGTGCTAATATGGTAGCGGGAATAACGGAAACAAACATTATCGAAAACGTGAAGATAATGTTAAAGACAGGAGTTTTGCCCTTTGCCGTAGCGCTTTTAGCATATATCGTATTATCTGTCGTGAATCCTATCAATCAGGTTGACCAGGGAATGATTGAAGGGTTTGAACAGGAATTCAATATATCTTTTTGGTCATTCCTTCCTGCGGTGGCTGTGATTCTGCTGCCCCTGCTAAAGGTGGGAGTACTAAAGGCCATGGGGGCAAGTATCGTTACAGCTGCCCTGATTGCGTGGCTTGTGCAAGGTGAAAGTATATATACAATCCTTCGTACATGTATTTTTGGATACAGTGCTGATGGAAGCGGATTGACAACAATCCTCAATGGGGGCGGACTGGTTTCCATGATTGAGATTGCTGTGATTCTGGTAATATCCAGTTCCTATTCGGGAATTTTCAGCGGTACGGATATGCTGAAGGCTCTTCAGGATAAGCTTCAAAGTGCCTGCACTAAAATGGGAAGATTCGCAGTTATGATTATGATGAGCCTTGCAATGTCATGTGTTTTCTGCAATCAGACCATAGGTACGCTGATGTGTGCTGATCTTTTGAGGAAACCTTACCTTGAAAGTGGCGGCAGCAAGGAGGAACTTGCCATCGATATGGAAAACTCGGTGATACTGATTGCATGTATGATTCCGTGGTCCATTGGATGCAGCGTTCCGCTGGCTCTGCTGGGAGTGAACTTTACTGCAGTCACCTTTGCGGTTTATATGTACATGGTGCCTATATGTTATATATTTACAAAGAAAAGATGGTTCAAAACAAGATGATTCAATAATTGATGTTGTGGGAGGGTTAATTTGAGAATTTTTGACAACAAGGTTCAGGAAACAAAATATAAGGTTTTAAGAGAAGTAGCTGTTCAGGCATGGAAGGGGAATCATGCCTTTTCGGAGTTTAATACTATTGCCAACAATGTAATACCGAAAGGAGAACCGCCTCAGACCTGCTGTATATATAAGGACAGGGCTGTCGTAGCAGAAAGAATTGTAAAAGCGACAGGAGGAAGCAAAGAAAACAATAATATTGTACAGGTTATCGATATTGCATGTGATGAATGCCCTGAAGCAGGATATGTGGTAACGGATTTATGCAGAGGCTGCCTTGCTCACAGCTGCAGGCAGGCATGTCCTAGGGATGCTATCGTTATTGATGAACATCAGCATGCACATATTGACAAAAGCAAGTGCATAGAGTGCGGAAAGTGTGCCAAGGCGTGCCAGTACAGTGCAATTCACAATTTCCAGAGACCGTGCGAAAGAGCCTGCAAGGTAAATGCCATTTCAATGGGTCCGGGCGGCGAAGCTACTATAGATTACGATAAATGTATAAACTGCGGTGCATGTGTTTACCATTGCCCTTTTGGAGCGACTGTTGACGTGTCCAGCATCGTTGATGTAATAGATGCTATAAGAAGTGCCGAGAAGAATACTGATACCGGAAAGGTTGTAGCCATTGTGGCGCCTTCCATTGCCAGTCAGTTTACTTATGCATCTTTAGGGCAGGTTATTACAGGAATAAAAGAGCTGGGCTTTGATGAGGTTCTTGAAGCTGCGGTGGGTGCTGAAATGGTAGCGTATAAGGAAGGGCTGGAGTTGGTAGAAAAGGGATTCCTGACCACTTCCTGCTGCCCTGCCTTTGTAAAGTATATAGAGACGAAACATCCGAAGATGGTAGAACATATTTCACACAATCTGTCGCCTATGGCGGAACTGGGTAAACATGTTAAAAACATGAATCCTGATGCTGTCGTAGTGTTTATAGGTCCTTGCATTGCAAAAAAAGCTGAAGTAAGACTTGAGAGAGTGAAAAATTATGTGGACTATGCAATCACCTTTGAAGAACTTCAGGCGCTCTTTGACAGTAAGGATATAGTTCTGAAGGACTTAAAGTGGACAGACTGGAATCAGGCTTCGTATTACGGAAGAGGCTTTGCTAGAGCGGGAGGTGTTACAGCCGCAGTTGAGCAGATGCTTAAGGAACTTAAGGTTGAAGATTTTGAATTCAAGCCTGTTTCCTGTGATGGAATTGATAAGTGCAAAGTGGCTCTGCTGAAAGCAAGCAAAGGGGTTCTGCCAAATAACTTTATCGAAGGGATGGCATGTACGGGAGGCTGCATTGGCGGAAGCGGAAATCTGGTAAGATATGAATATGCCCCCGAAGAAATGACGGATCACATAGAAGGGGCAACCTCCATCGAAATGATTCCAAATATGAAAAAACATATAAACAGGTATTGATAAAAGTGTACATACGGAATTTGAGGACAGCCTGCAGAATAAAACTGCAGAGCTGTTCTTTTTTTAGAAAAAAACAATAAAACATACTAGACAAATGTAATATAACAATGTATTATATTGTTATAATACACTTATGAGGTGAGTTATGGAGAAGAAGAAATTAATTATTGGAGTTATTGGTGCCGATGTGCACGCTGTAGGTATTCAGATTTTAAATCACGCTTTCGAAGCGGCAGGCTTTGAGGTAACAAACTTAGGTGTGATGGTATCTCAGGAAGAATACATAGCAGCAGCTGTAGAAACTAACGCTGATGCCATTATGGTATCATCACTTTATGGTCATGGAGAATTAGACTGCCGTGGTCTTAGAGAAAAATGCGATGAAGCAGGTTTAAAAGATATCCTTCTTTACGTAGGAGGAAACATCGTAGTAGGTAAGCAGCCTTTTGACGAGGTTGAAGCAAGATTTAAGAAGATGGGCTTTGACAGAGTGTTTGGACCTGGTACAGCACCTGAAGAGACTATCGCAGCATTAAAAGAGGATTTTAATCTGTAGTTTTGGTGAGAGTATGAAAGCAGTTTTACTGATTGACTTCGGAAGTACATATACGAAGGTTACAGCTGCAGACCTTGAAGAACAGAGGCTTATTGCTACTGCGGCCAGCTATACCACCGTTCAGACTGATATCAACAACGGCCTTGAAAATGCACTGAAGCTTCTTGAGAAAAAAACAGGCAAGATAGAATACGAAGCCAGATATGCCTGCTCCAGTGCAGCAGGAGGTCTTAGAATGATTGCCTGCGGTCTCGTACCTGAACTTACTGCGGAGGCGGCAAAACAGGCATCTCTTGGGGCAGGTGCCAAGATAATGAAGGTGTATTCCTATCAGCTTACAGAAGATGATGCAGAAGAGATTGCAGAGCTGAACCCGGATATATTCCTCCTCACCGGCGGAACAGACGGAGGCAACAAGGATGTAGTTATAGATAACGCTAAGGTGATAGCTTCTATTCCTTTGGATTTTCCTGTGGTAATTGCAGGAAACAGAAGTGCGGCCAGAACCTGCGAGAGGATAATCAGAGAATCGGGCAAACAGGCAATAGTGTGTGAAAACGTAATGCCGAAGTTTAATCAATTAAACATTGAGCCTGCCCAAAACAAGATCAGAGAAGTTTTCCTGGAGAGAATAATAAAGGCAAGAGGATTGTCTAAGATAAGCAATCTTATTTCAGGAATCATGATGCCGACACCTGCGGCAGTGCTTGCAGCAATGTCCCTTCTCTCAAAAGGAACAGAGAACCAGCCGGGAATAGGAGATCTTGTTGCTGTGGATGTAGGCGGTGCAACTACAGATGTGTATTCCATGTCCTATGGGGAACCTGATAAGGTGAATACTGTAATCAAGGGACTGCCGGAACCTTTCGCAAAGAGGACGGTGGAAGGTGATATCGGAATGAGATATTCTGCTGCAGGTATTGTGGAAGCTGCAGGGATAGCAAATATTTGCAGGCTGTCAGGGCTTTCCGAAGAGAGAGCGTGGGAACTCATTGAACAGATTACGTCACACACGGACATGCTGCCTGATACCGAAGATGTCGCAAAACTTGACTTTGCACTGGCATCAATGGCAGTCAGGGTTGGCATGACAAGACATGCAGGTTATGTTGAAAAGGTATTTACGCCTGTTGGTGAAACCTTCCTTCAGACGGGAAAAGATTTGAGCAGAGTTGAAAAAGTGATTATCACAGGGGGTTCACTTATTCATGCAGATAATGTTAAAGAAATTGCCTGCCAGGCACTATATGATTTGAAGGAGCCTATGTCCCTCAAACCGCAGCATGCTGAAATATTGGTAGACAAGGAATATATTCTGTCTGCAATGGGACTTTTAAGTAAATATGACGCGGAAACCGCATTAAAGATTATGAAGAAGGAGTTATATTCTTATGGAACTTCAAAATAAAAAGATGACAAATGATGAGTTTTACTCAATACAGAAGGAAATATTAACCCAGTGGCCAACAGGTGCTGATGTTGACTTTGACAAGGCAGTGGAATTCCATAAAGCTCTGCCTGAACACAAAAATTTCGGTAAGAAGCTTGTAAAAGCAAAGAAAGAAGGAAAAACTTTGGTTCAGCCTCGTGCAGGTGTTGCTCTTGTTAAGGATCATATTGATTTGCTTACATATCTTCAGGATGAAGGTGGTGCAGACCTTCTTCCAACAACTGTAGACAGCTATACAAGACAGAACAGATACAAGGAAGCTGAAGTTGGTATTTTGGAATCTGCTCGTGAAAACAAGTCCATGCTTAACGGACTTCCTGTTGTAAACCACGGTGTAGATTCATGCCGCCAGATTATCTCTGAATTAAATACACCTGTTCAGATCAGACACGGCACACCTGATGCTAGACTTCTGACTGAAATTTCATATGCGGGAGGATTTACAAGCTACGAAGGCGGCGGTATTTCCTACAACATTCCATATGCAAAGAATGTAAGCTTGGAAAAGACTATCAGAGACTGGCAGTACTGCGACAGACTTACAGGAATTTATGAAGAAGCCGGAATCAGCATCAACCGTGAACCATACGGACCTTTAACAGGTACTCTTGTACCACCTTGCATTTCCCATGCAGTAGCTATCATCGAAAGCTTACTTGCAGCAGAGCAGGGTGTTAAGAATATTACAGTTGGTTACGGACAGTGCGGTAACCTTGTTCAGGACGTTGCGGCTATCAGATCCTTAGGTTCTTTAACTGAAGAATATCTGAAGAGATACGGATATGACGATGTAGAAGTTACAACTGTTCTTCACCAATGGATGGGAGGATTCCCTCAGGATGAAGCTCAGGCATTCTCAGTAATTTCATGGGGCAGTGCCATTGCAGCTCTTTCCAAGGCTACAAAGGTTATCGTAAAGACTCCTCACGAAGCTATAGGTGTTCCAACTAAGGAAGCAAATGCTCAGGGCCTTCGCTGCACAAAGCAGATTATCAACATGCTTTGCGACCAGCAGCTTTCCAACACAAGCCATGTAGTAAACGAAATGATGATCATTTCTGCTGAAACTCGCTGCATCGTAGACAAGTGCTTCGAATTAGGTAACGGTGACCTGGCAGTAGGCGTTGTAAGGGCATTCCAGGCAGGAGTACTTGATATTCCTTTCGCACCAAGCAAGCTGAACGCAGGAAAGCTTCTTCCATGCAGAGATAACGAAGGTGCTATCAGAATCTTAAATGCTGCAAATGTTCCTTTATCTAAGGAATTAATCGATTTCAACAGAGAAAAAATCGAAGAAAGAGCTCAGGCAGAAAAGAGAAATGCATCTTTCCAGATGACAATTGACGACGTTTATTCAATCAGTAAGGGTAAGCTGGTTGGCAGACCTTGGAAATAACAATTGTCTAATAACTAAAGAACCAATATTCAGATAACCAATATTAATTTATATAAATTCAGGAGATAGAAAATGAAAGTATTAAAAGTAGTTTGTTCTAAGGGCAGAACAGGATTTTACTTTGATGACCAGAGAGCCATCAAGGGCGGTGCAAAGACAAATGGTTTTGCATATGTTGGCGAACCTGTAACAGAAGGCTTTACATCTGTTAGACAGGCAGGCGAATCTATTTCAGTAATGTTTATCTTAGAAGACGGTCAGGTTGCATATGGTGATTGTGCTGCAGTACAGTACTCCGGAGCAGGCGGACGTGATCCTTTGTTCCTTGCTGAAGATTTTATTCCTGTAATCGAAAAGGATGTTGCACCTTTATTTGAAGGCAAAGAAATCTCCACATTCAGAGAAATGTGCAGCGCAGTTGAAGCGGTTGAAGTTGATGGAAAGAGATTACATACTGCAATCCGCTACGGTGTAACACAGGCAATCTTAGATGCAGTAGCTAAGTCAGAAAAGATGATGATGTGCGAAGTAATCGCAAAGGAATATGGTTTGAAACCTGAATATCGTGCAATTCCTATCTTCACTCAGTCCGGCGACAGCCGTTATGACAATGCAGATAAGATGATCATCAAGGGAGCAGATGTTCTTCCTCACGCTTTAATCAACAATGTTGAAACTAAGCTGGGCAAGAATGGTGAAATTCTTCTTGAATATGTACAGTGGCTGCGTGACAGAATCTTAGAGGTTCGTACAGATGAAAGCTACAATCCTGTTCTTCATATTGACGTATATGGAACATTGGGTATGGCTTTTGGTGTAAATAACTACGAAAAGATGGCTGAATACATAGGAACTCTTGCTGAAGCAGCAAAGCCTTTCAAACTGAGAATAGAAGGTCCTATGGATGCCGAAGAAAGAGAAGCACAGATGTTAGCTCTTAAAGGCTTAACCGCTGAAATCGACAAGAGAGGCATCCAGTGCGAAATCGTTGCAGACGAATGGTGCAACACATTAGAAGATATCAAGTACTTCGCAGATAACAAGGCCGGTCATATGGTTCAGGTTAAGACCCCTGATTTAGGTGGCGTTAACAACATCGCTGAAGCTATCCTTTACTGCAAGGAAAAGGGAATCGGAGCATATCAGGGCGGAACATGCAATGAAACTGACCGCAGTGCTCAGGTTTGCGTTAATATCGCTATGGCTGTTCAGCCAGACCAGATGCTTGCAAAACCAGGCATGGGTGTTGACGAAGGATACATGATCGTATATAACGAAATGCAGAGAATTCTGGCATATTTAAATGCAAAAAATGCATAAGGAAGATTTAATAAAAAATATTGGAGACCTGGCTGTAAGGGCGTTGATTTATGAACTCAGCACCACCCCTAAGCCGGGTCTTGTTGACAAGGAAAACAATGGTGCTCACAGGGATATGGACTATGAAATGTTCAAAAAAAGTGCCTATTCCCTGAGAGAATGTTTTGAACAATGCGCCAGAGCAGGAACTGAAAACCAGCAGGAGCCTATGGCGTTTAGATTGAGAAAAATCGGTCTTGCCGGTGAGAAGAAAATGTTTGCTGCTACGGGAGGCGTCAATACTCATAAGGGGCTTATCTTTTCCCTTGGAATAATATGTGCAGCCTGTGGCATTTTGGGCATGGACAGGGGCATTAATGCCCATTTGCTTCAGAATACTTGTGCTAAACTTTCAAGAGAAGTGCTTGAAACAGGCACAGCTATATTAAATACCCACGGCAATATGGTATATGCAAAGACAGGAATATACGGTGCAAAGGGTGAAGCTTTGTCAGGCTTTAATACAGCCTTTTCTGTGGGACTTCCTTCCCTTAGAGGTGCCCTTGCAGCGGGATTAAAGGGAAACGATGCGATGGTAGTTGCATTGCTTAACCTTATGGCAAAGACAGATGACAGTAACGTAGTTTATAGAGGCGGAACAGAAGGCCTTGAATATATAAAGAGCGAATCCGAAAGGATATTAAGAACTCTTAATTCAGAATATAATTTGGACATTGTCAGGGACTTTGATAAAGAGTGTATCAGGAGAAATCTGAGCCCCGGAGGAAGCGCAGATTTGCTGGCGGTTTCGGCAATGCTCCATATGATTTTGGAGGAGGACCAAACATGATAATTCAGAAAAAAGCGTGTGCAGGTACTTTAGAATCAAGCGATATCTATGTAGAAGTATCACCTCTGCCACAGGGCAGCGGAATCAAGCTTGATTTAAATTCAGTGGTGTATGCACAGTTTGGAAAAGAAATAGAAAATGTAATAATGGAAACTCTTGCAGAGCTAGGCGTAGAAGATGCACAAGTGGCAGCAAGCGACAGAGGGGCAGTTGACTGCACGATCAGGGCAAGAGTAGAAACTGCGGTTTGCCGCGGTAGAGAGGAGGAATAGCTATGCGCAGAAGTATGTTGTTCTTACCGGGTAACAGCCCAAACATCCTGCTTAATGCAGACTTTTTAGGCTCTGACAGTATCATCCTTGATCTTGAAGATGCTGTAGCGCCTACAGAAAAGGATTCTGCGAGAATTCTCGTAAGAAATGCTATTAAGAGTCTCGAATATACAAGAGAAGTAATAGTAAGAATAAATCCCGTAGACAGCCCATACTGGAAAAAAGATTTGCAGGCCATAGTTCCTGTCAAGCCTGACATGATTATGCCTACAAAGGTAAGCTGCAGCGGAGATGTGAAGATTATTGCCGAATACATAGAGATGCTGGAAAAGGAATGCGAAATGGAAGTTGGAAGCATTTCCATTATTCCTTTGATTGAAACTGCCTTGGGCGTAGAAAATGCATATGAAATTGCCAGCGCAGATGAAAGAGTAAAGGCTATTTTCCTTGGCGGAGAGGATTTGACTGCTGACTTAAGATGCAAGCGCACAAAGGAGGGACAGGAAATCTTCTATGCAAGAAGCCGCATGGTAATGGCAGCAAGAGCAGCCGGTGTGGATGTATATGATACACCTTGGACAGATGTTGAAGATTACGACGGCCTAATTAAGGATGCAGGCTTTGCAAAGAGCCTTGGATTCTCAGGAAAGGCATCCATATCTCCAAGACATATTCCGTTTATCAACGAAGTTTTCAGCCCTACAGAAGAAGAAATCCAGTATGCAAAGGATGTCTTTGAAACCATTGAAAAAGCAAAGGCAGAAGGTAAGGGCGTAGTTTCACTTCGCGGAAAGATGATAGATGCGCCAATCGTTGCCAGAGCCCGTCAGGTGCTTGAGGCAGCAGAAGCGATGAAGGGAGGCAGATAATATGAGCAAGCTGGTAGGAAGTATTAAGGAAGCGATAAAGCTTGCCGGTCTTAAGGACGGAATGACCATATCTTTTCACCATCACCTTAGAAACGGTGATATGGTAGCGGTTATGGTTCTTGATGTTATCTCTGAACTCGGAATTAAGGATTTGAATGTAAATATCAGCTCAGTCTTTGATACTCATGAGCCTTTTATTGAATATATCAGAGACGGTATCATAACAGGAATTGAAACGGATTACATGGGCGGCGTCGTTGGCCGTGCTGTAAGTGAAGGAATAATGAATAAGCCGGTTATTTTCAGAACTCACGGTGGACGTCCAAGCGACATCATCAATGGTGTTTCACCTATCGATGTGGCATTTATTGCGGCACCAACCTCTGACTGTATGGGTAACTGCACAGGTAAATACGGCAAATCCGCATGCGGCTCTTTGGGATACGCCTTTGCAGACGCAATGTATGCCAAGAAATCTGTCGTAATTACAGATAACCTTGTTGAATACCCGCTGGTAGATTATTCAATTGCAGAAAACTATATCGATTACGTGGTAAGTGTAGACAAAATCGGTGAGCCTTCAGGAATAGTATCCGGCACAACAAAGATTACAAAGGACCCTGTGG
>CALZMV010000021.1 GCA_945788655.1 uncultured Clostridia bacterium
GGTACAGGTAATATCATAGGTGTTGCTACAGCCATCTGTGCAGGTGGTGCAGGTGCAGTATTCTGGATGTGGGTTACAGCTATAATCGGTGGGGCTTCAGCCTTTGTTGAATCTACATTAGCACAGATATACAAGAAGAGAAATGATGACGGAACAAGCTATGGTGGTCCTGCTTTCTATATGAGAGATGCTCTTAAACAGAGATGGCTTGGAGTTATATTCTCAGTTTTAATCATTATGACTTACGCTGTTGGATATAACATGCTGGCAGCTTATAACCTTCAGGACACATTCTCAGCATTTGACTTCTACAGCAAGACTACAGCTGTAGTAATCGGAATCATCCTTGCGGTACTGTTTGGCATTATCGTAATCGGTGGTGCCAAGAGACTGGTTAAGGTTACAGAAGTAATGGTTCCTGTTATGGGTGTGCTTTATGTATTAGTTGCAATCTTTGTATTGATTCTCAATGCAAAGCAGTTGCCTGGAATGTTTGCGATGATCTTTGAAAGCGCATTTGATTTCAAGGCAATCTTTGGTGGTTTTGCAGGTTCATGCATCATGAACGGAATCAAGAGAGGTCTTTATTCAAACGAAGCAGGTATGGGTTCTGCGCCAAATGCAGCAGCAACTGCAGACGTTTCTCATCCGGCTAAGCAGGGTCTTGTACAGATGCTTTCAGTATTCATAGACACATTACTTATCTGCACAGCTACAGCATTCATGTGCTTATCATCAGGTACAGAATTTAACACTGATATGGGTGGTGCTTCTTTTGTTCAGGCTTCAATGGCTGAAAACCTTGGAAGCTTCGGTCCAATATTCCTGTGCGTTGCAATGTCATTATTTGCGTTCACAACATTAATCGGAAACTATTCATACTGCGAAGGATGCTTAAGATTCATCCTTAACAGAGAAGTAAGCAAGAGCGGTATCTTACTATTTAGAATTATCGCAACAGTTCTGGTGTTTGTAGGTGCTATTGCAAGTGCAGGTACTGTATGGAACCTTGCAGATATGACGCAAGGATTAATGGTAATCGTAAACGTTCCTGTAATCCTTATCTTAGCAAAGCCTGCGATGCTTTGTCTTGAAGACTATTGCAAGCAGAAGAAGGAAGGCAAGAATCCTGTATTTATCGCAAAAGATGCAGGTATTGATGCAGATTTAGATTATTGGAAATAAGATTCAAACTACAAACTTTAAGCTATATAAAAAAGTCTGACGTTCATGTCAGACTTTTTTGCTTATTCAATGCTGGCTGCTGTTTTTAACCTTTAACCTGTTGGCCGCCCTTGCCATCTTTGCTTGAGCCAGCCTGTAGTCTTGCATGCTCTTTTTCTGAAGAAGGGCTTCTCTTGCTTCTTCCTCATCGCGAAGAGCTCTCTTTTCGTCAATTTCATCGGGATTTTCGATAGTATTGACCAGAATGAGAACCCGATTGTTTTCGACTTTTAATATGCCCTTTGAAACTGCGGCCAGATATTTATCGCCATTAGGCGTTTTGAACTTCAGGACCCCGGGAGACACTGCTGTAATAAGGTTGCTGTGACCTGCTAGAATGCCGTATTCTCCTGTCATAGTAGTGATTATGAGAGATTCACAGTCACCTTCATAATATGGATGGTCCGGAGCCAGAACTTTTAGATAGAAGGTTTTCATTAGAAATCACCAGCCTTAAGTTTCTCTGCTTTCTCAACTACGTCATCTATTGTTCCTACGTTGAAGAATGCCGATTCAGGGTACTTATCCATTTCACCTTCAATGATTGCTTTGAAGCCGCGAAGAGTTTCCTTGAGAGGAACATATACACCCGGTATGTTTGTAAACTTTTCCGCAACAAATGTGGGTTGAGCAAGGAAACGCTGAATCATTCTGGCTCTCTTTACAGTAAGCTTATCTTCTTCACTTAATTCGTCTATACCTAAGATTGCTATGATGTCTTGAAGCTCTTTGTATTTTTGAAGTATTTCCTGAACAGTTCTTGCAATATGGTAGTGTTCTTCACCAACGATGGAAGGTTCAAGAATTCTTGATGTGGATTCAAGTGGGTCAACAGCAGGGTATAGACCTTGTTCTGCAATCTTTCTGCTTAAAACCGTGGTAGCATCAAGATGGGTAAAGGTGGTAGCGGGAGCAGGGTCCGTTAAGTCATCGGCAGGCACGTAAACAGCCTGCACAGATGTGATTGAACCTTTTTTTGTGGATGTAATTCTCTCCTGGAGAGCGCCCATTTCTCCGGCCAATGTTGGCTGGTAACCAACAGCAGAAGGCATTCTGCCCAGCAGAGTAGATACTTCACTGCCGGCCTGAACAAATCGGAAGATATTATCGATAAAAAGAAGAACGTCTTTGTTTTCTTTGTCCCTAAAGTATTCTGCCATTGTAAGCCCTGAAAGAGCCACTCTCATACGGACACCCGGGGCTTCGTTCATCTGACCGAAGACCAGGGCAGTCTTGTCGGAAACACCGCTTTCCTGCATTTCGTGCCATAGGTCGTTGCCTTCACGAGAACGTTCACCTACACCTGTGAAGATTGAATATCCGCCGTGCTCCATAGCTACATTATGAATCATTTCCTGAATAAGGACTGTTTTACCCACACCGGCACCGCCGAACAGACCGATTTTACCACCCTTTGGATAAGGCTCAAGTAAATCTATCACCTTGATTCCTGTTTCAAGAATTTCTACAGCGGGACTCAGGTCTTCAAATGAGGGGGCATTGCGATGAATACCCCAGCGTTCCTGATCTGCAGGGATTTCAGCACCTCCATCAATTGGTTGACCCAGTACATTAAACATTCTGCCTAAAGTTGCTTCGCCCACAGGAACCTGAATAGTGTTTCCTGTGGCCTTTACCACCATGTTTCTGGCAAGACCTTCGCTTCCAGAAAGCATAATGCAGCGCACGGCATTGTTTCCGATGTGCTGTGCTACTTCCATTACCAGCTGTTTGTCATCTATATCGACTGTAAGGGCTTCGTTTATTTTAGGCAGGTGACCGGGTTCGAATCTGACATCAACAACTGATCCGCTGACCTGTATGATTTTTCCTGTCATATATTAATTACCTCCCTTTTGTTTTTCTCTCTTCTGTTTCAATGCCTTGGCACCTGAAGAAATTTCTGTGATTTCCTGTGTTATTGCTCCCTGGCGTATATAGTTGTACTCAAGACGAAGCTTTTCAAGAAGCTCCTGAGCATTCTGATTGGCTGCATCCATTGCTGTCATTCTCGCGTTCTGCTCACTGCAGAAGCTGTCAACCAATGCGGAGTATATAAATCCTGATATATAGCTTGGCATTATGTTATCAAGAACCTCTTCGATTGAAGGCTCAAACTCAAAGATCGGGTCATCGGCATCCTGATCGTCCGAATAAAAATGGCTTCTGTGGAAAGGAATCAATCTTAAAGAGCTAGCTTCGCCACCGCTGAGGCCACCCTTGAAGTCTGTATATACGGCAAAAATCTTTACAAGCTTATGCCTGTTAAAGTCTTCAAGAAGGACATCACAGATTTCTCTGGCTCTTCCAAGAGTAGGGTTTTGAGCTGTATAGACAAAATTATGCTCGATGGGAATCTGATGAGCATCAAAATAATGGCGGCCATATTCACCAACTACATAAAGCTTTACATCTTTGTGCTCATCTATGATTTTTTGAGCTTCTTTAATAACATTCTGATTGTATGCACCTGCAAGTCCTTTGTCTGCAGTAATTATGAGAATGCCATAGGTTCCCTCCAGTTCATCCTTTTCTGAAGGAGGGAAGAAGTATTGGCTGCTTACACCGTTTGCATGGCGGAATATTCTTTTGATTTCTTCTTTAAGGGCACTGAAGTATGGTTTTGTGTTGTCCAGCTCGCCTTTTGCCTTCTGCATCTTGGTAGATGCGATTAAATACATGGCATTGGTAATCTTTTGTGTATCGTGGACACTCTTTATTCTGTTTTTAATTTCTTTAGTGTTAGCCATAAGAAATCACCTTCTAGTCAGAAACATACTTTTCAAGGAAGGCTTTAGATATTTTACTTATCTTTGCCTTGTCTTCTTCCGAAAGCACCCCGGTTTCATCTATTCTCTGGCAAATATCAAAATGCGAGTCTTCAAAATATGCTATAAGTTCATCCTTTGCATTTTGAATTTTGCTAAGAGGTATGTGCTGGAACAGATGCTCAAGGGCAGCAACTAAAATAATGACTTTCTGATGATGCTTAAGGGGATTGTACTGTGGCTGTCTTAATAGTCTCATAAGACTCTGACCATAAGCTAACTGGTTCTTGGTTGCATCATCTAAATCGCTGGCAAACTGTGTGAATACTTCCATTTCACGATATTGGGCAAGGTCAAGTCTCAGTGCTCCTGAAGCTTTTTTCATAGCCTTTGTCTGGGCATCTCCGCCTACACGAGATACGGACAGACCAACGTTTACAGCAGGTCTCTGACCGGCAAAGAACAGGTCGCTTTCAAGGAAGATCTGACCGTCAGTGATGGAAATAATATTTGTTGGAATGTATGCGGAAACGTCTCCTGCCTGTGTTTCAACAATAGGCAGTGCTGTAATACTCCCGCCACCACGCTCATGGCTTAAGTGAGCAGAACGTTCGAGCAATCTTGAATGAAGGTAGAATACATCCCCTGGATAGGCTTCACGTCCGGGAGGTCTTTCCAGCAGCAAACTGAGAGTTCTGTATGCCACAGCATGCTTGGATAAATCGTCGTAGACGATCAGGACATCCTTTCCCCGGTCCATAAAGTATTCACCTATGGCGCAGCCTGCATATGGAGCAATGTACTGCATAGGGGCGGCATCACCTGCAGGTGCATTCACTATGATTGAATAGTCCATAGCACCGTGCTTCTTAAGTGTTTCTGCAATCTGTGCCACGGAGCTGGACTTCTGGCCTATTGCAACATAAATACAAATTATATCTTTGCCCTTCTGATTAATTATAGTATCTATGGCGATTGTTGACTTGCCGGTCTGTCTGTCACCGATAATCAGTTCACGCTGACCTCTTCCGATAGGGAACATGGCATCGATGGTAAGGATACCGGTTTCCAGGGACTGATTTACAGGCTGACGCTCAATGATGGATGGGGCAGGGTGTTCTATTTCCCTGTAGTCATCAGTTACAATATCTCCCTTGCCGTCAATAGGCATACCAAGGGCATTTACAACACGACCGAGCATTGTTTCACCTACGGAAATACCTGCAGTTTTACCGGTGCGCTTTACTGTACTTCCTGCAGTGATTTCATCTGTATCGTCGAAAAGAATACAGCCGATTTCATTTTCTCTTAAGTCTTGAACCATACCTCTAACGCCTGATGTAAAGATGAGAATTTCGCCGTATGAAGCATTTTCGAGACCTTCAACGCTAGCAATGCCGTCACCTACAGTTATAACTGTACCGATTTCCTGGGAAAGTGCCTTAGGCGTCCAGTTTTCAACAGTTTCTCGAATCAGCGGGATAACATTACCGTTCTGCTTTGGAACATTGATGAGGGTATCCTTTAGCTGCTGGAATCTTCCGTTTACACTCCAGTCATATACTTCACCCAAAACTTCAAGTCTGAAGCCGCCGGGGAAGGCGTTACTCTTTTCCCATATCAGTTGGATTCCTTCACCATATTTCTTAGCCAGAAAGGCATTAAATCTTGTGGTCTGAGCTTCATCTGGTGGGGAAATTGAATAGAGAATAGCCTTTTTACTGGTAGATTGAGTCATCTGAGCTACCTCCTTCGGCTGCATCCAGGAACTGTTCAAAGGCCTCGGATGCACTTGATTCTAAAACAAGCTTTTCTGTAGCAGTTGTAACCATCTCAGATATCTCATCCTGAGCACTTTTTAATATGTTTTCCTTTTCTTTTTCTGCATTATGGCGTGCTTCTGAAATGATCTTTGCTGCTGTTTCTTCTGCCTGACTTATTCTCTTGGCACAAAGCATATCCAGTTCCCGATGTATTTTCTTTTTTTCTTCAGATATTTCGCTGTCTGCTTCCATGCGAAGTGTCTGATATTCATTTTTTTGTTTTATAGCATCTGCAAGATGCTGATTTGCCTCTGCGTCCATTTTTTCGTAATATTCCTCGCGTTTTGCCATGAAGTTTTTAACAGGTCTGTATAGCAGATAGTAAAGGATGGCAAAGAGGAGAGTAAAGTTAAACAGATGCAGGAATATTTGCTGAAAATCTATGTTTAATGGCATAAATCTCACCTCGCTTTTACAGTACGAAGATGATAAGGATTACTACAAGCAATGCGTAGATAATGGCTGTTTCCATAAATACGATACCCAGCATAAGGGTAGTTCTTATCTTTCCTTCAGCTTCAGGCTGTCTTGCAATACCTTCAGCTGATTTACCAACAGCAATACCCATACCTAGGGCACCTAGGCCCGCAGCAAAGCTGATGGCAATACCGCAGGCAATGGCCTTGTTGCCAAGAAGCGAATTCTCCGAATCCACCTGATTTGCCACGGCTGTTTCATTGGCTGTATCTGAAGGAGTATCCGCATAAGCCGCTACAGGAAGGATTGCAGCTGCAATAATAAGCATTAAAGCAAAAATAAATAAAAATTTCTTTTTCATATCAAAAACCTCTCTTGTAATCTTAAATCTATGCAATAGAATTCTGCTCGGAAACCTTAAGGGCAGGTTCTGAAACTTCACCATAGAACAGTGAAGTCAGCATCGTCAGTACATATGCCTGAACTACTGCATGGAGCAGCGTAAAAACTATTCCCACAACTACAGGAAGCCCGTAGCTGAGGCTTGAATAGTAATAGACCAGTTCCGTTACCAGTGCTCCGCTCAGAAGGGCGCCGAACAATCTGAAACTCATAGAAATAGGAAGCGAAAATTCTTTTAATGTCTTTCCGAGTCCTCTCAACCTGTTTCCTGCAATACCTCCCGACATTATTATTAGATAAGAGAGACATCCTATGGCAATTGCACCGTTAATGTCTGAAAGAGGTGCAGGCAGTGAAATCGAAGCGCCGCTGACCGTTATTGCCTGAAAACCAAAGAGCTCGAATAAAGTGCTGACAAAGATGTAAACACCTACCGCAAAGCAATAGGCACTTACGAAGGTGTTCCTGTTAGGGCTGTTGCCTTTGACCATGTTGTCAAACAGGTTGACAATCTCCTCAAGAATCAATTGAAATTTACCAGGAACCATGGTAAATTTTCTAATGACGAAGATTCGGATAATAAGGCACACTGCAAAGAGCATACCTGTAACTGCGAATCCCGAAATGAGACCGGGATTAACTATCAAAACTCCAAACAGGTTTATCCGGCCGGTTTCATGCAAAACTGCATCTCTCATTATTTCCTGAATGCCTTCAGGTTCACTGCCTGGATTTGCTGTAAAAAAGCTGGCTGTTAAAAAGATAATCATCAGACAGATAAAAAAGATGCCGCTTTTTTTCTTCTGCTTTTTTGTCATTGGCTTTACCTCCTTTTCTGCGTGATATAACGTGATATAATAAGGGCAATATTTCTGTTCCTAACTATATAAGTATAGACCTTTTAATGTTTGTTTTCTGTATATTTTTTACGTATAAATGCTATGGTTATGTTAATGTTATTGTATACTGGTTTAGAGAAATAATTCCGGAGGTGAAAAAATCATGAAAACAGAGGGAACTTTATACAGACCACCCCTGGAGGCGAAGACATTTTTGCTTCAGGTCACAGCGGGATGCACCCATAATGCATGCCGTTTCTGCAACATGTACAAGGATAAACAGTTCCACATGATTGATGATGAAACATTAATCCACAATCTTCAGGAGGAAAAAAGAATCTGCGATATCTATGAAAGACCCCACAAGAGAGTTTTTTTAATGGACGGAGATGTTTTTTCTTTGTCAGCAGATAGATTAGAGGAAAAATTCCAACTGATAAGAAGGTACATGCCGGCAATGGAGACCTTCTCCATGTATGCTGCCATAAGAAGTATAAAAGATAAAAGCGATGATGATCTGAGACGCTTAAAGAATCTGGGTGTAAACGATCTGTATATAGGTTATGAATCGGGACTTGACGATGTATTGGAGTTTATGAACAAGGGAACAAGCCTTGCAGACAGCATTGAACAGGCTCAGCGCCTCAATGAAGCAGGAATAAGACACAGGGCACTGTTTATGCTCGGCACCGCCGGCAAGGGAAGAGCAGAGGAAAGCGGACTAGCAGTTGCAGATTTGGTAAATAAGATAAAGCCGGATGTGACACGAATTGCCACCTTAAGTATCTTTCCTGAAACGCCACTTGCGCGCGATGTGGAAGAGGGCCGTTTTGAACCTGCATCGGAGCTTGAAATTCTGATGGAAGAAAAGGTTATATTAGAGAACATCAAGGATTTGCCTGAAATGAGATTCTGGGCAAGCCATATTCTGAACTATGCTCCTATGGATGGATTCATCGGAAGAGACAGAGACTGGATGCTCAAGAAACTGACAAGAACCATAGACGAGTTTGATGAGGCAAGTTTCAGAAAGAATTTTACAAGAAATCAATTGTAGCACCATAAAGACATAAAGAAAAAGGCTAAAGCGGTAAAGATGCTTCAGCCTTTTATAATATTCATAATATTTAAATGCCATTATCCAATGCATTTTTTGCACAGGGCACATCCTGTCGGCGTTGAGGCATTACCTCCCAGGGCAGTTTCCCTTAACTCAAAGGGGAGAGAAAGACCGACTTTGTACATCGCATCTACCATTTCATCAAAAGGAACAGGATGAGCTATGCCCGAAAGGGCAATCTGTGCGCTGGTAAAGGCGTTGGAAACACCTATTGCGTTCCTGCTCTGGCATGGCGACTCAACAAGCCCTGCAATGGGGTCACAAACAAGACCGAGGAGATTTGACATTGCGATGCTTGCGGCATTAAGACTTTGTGCAGGACTGCCGCCAAGAAGCTCAACGATAGCTGATGCAGCCATTGCAGATGCGGCACCGACCTCTGCCTGGCATCCTGCCTCGGCTCCGGAAACAGAAGCATTACGCATTATTATATATCCTAAGGCACTGGCATTGAGCAGGCCGCTGTATATGGCATCTTCACCCAGCTTGTACTCTTCACATACGGACAAAACAGCTCCGGGAATGACTCCGGCAGAGCCTGCAGTGGGAGCTGCAACAATTAATCCCATAGATGCATTTACTTCCAGAACCGCCATTGAATAGGCAATAGCTTTTGAGAGAATCGGACCGCATAGGGGCATTGTGCCTGCCGTAAATGCATTGTCGTATACAGCCTTTGACTCGCCGCCTAGGAGTCCTCCCATGGATTTGATTGGGTTCCTTATTGGTTCGGTGGTGGAATTTTTCATTATGCTGATGGAATATGCCAGCTTCTTATATACTTCTTCCTTAGTAGTTTCTCCCAGCTGGATTTCTCTTGCCAGCATAACCTCGGAAATCTTTTTATTGCTTTCATTGCAGAGCTTTAATAAACCTTCTCCGTTAAAAAAATCCATAAAACACCTCCTAAACCTGTATTACAAGAGTCTTTTGAATATTATCGTGGGCGTTGATAAGATCAACTATTTCAGGCGGAATCCTATGGTCAGATTCAATGACAGTATAGGCAGTTTCGCCCTTTGCTTCACGATACAGGCGCATAAATGCTATATTTACATTTCTTTCGCTTAGACACTTTGTAATATGCGCTACTACACCGGGTCTGTCCAGCTGTTTGACTATCAGGGTGCTGTATTCACCTGTAAAATCCACATCGATATTGTTAATCTTCACTATTTTCATTCTGCCGCCTCCGATGGATTCGCCACGGATGAACTGTGTTCTGCCCTTTCCGTTATCCATAAGGATATCAGCTGTATTAGGGTGGTATCCGTGATCTTCATGGTCTTCAACAAAGCTGAATTCAAGACCTCTCTCTTTTGCAACGGCAAATGCATCGCGTATTCTGACATCATCAGGAGAAAAGCCTAAGATACCTCCAAGAAGAGCCTTGTCCGTTCCGTGACCGCGATATGTCTTGGCAAAAGAACCATAGAGTGTGAAATCAACCTTAGCGATATCTTCATTAAAAAGTCTTCTTGCCATAAGTGCGATTGATACCGCTCCGGCAGTATGTGAACTTGATGGCCCGATCATATTTGGACCTATGACATCAAATATACTTGTAAAATTCATAAACTCTCCCTATTAAAAAACTTAATATTAATATTTACATATTGTTTATCTTTATGAATCTTAACAATACACAGGAAAAAAGTCAAATATATATCAGGTAAATAACCGGATTACAAGTAAAAGAAGCCTTGAAATTTAGTTCTTTCAGTTTTAAAATAAAGGCTGGACTTTGCAAAAACAGGAGATGATAAATTTGGTAAAAGACTTAACAGTAGGAGAACCGCGGAAGATTCTGGTTCGGTTTACACTGCCGCTGTTTATCAGTGTAATCTTTCAGCAGTTCTATAATATAGCCGACAGCATAATAATAGGAAACTTCGCTGCACATGGAGAAAGTGCTCTGGCCGCAGTTGGCGCATCATATCCAATTACAATGATTTTTATGGCAGTTGCCCTGGGCTCAAATGTAGGATGTTCTGTTGTAATCTCTCAGCTTTTCGGTGCCAAGCGCTACCGTCAGATGAAGACGGCCATTTCAACGACGATGATTACATCCCTTGCTCTTTCGGGGCTGCTTACAGTATTGGGTCTGGTGTTCAGCAGATGGATGCTTGAGGCAATCAGCACTCCTTATGAAATAATGGCGGATTCGGCAGTATACCTGAGAGTATATATCGGCGGCTTTGTATTTATTTTTTTATATAACGTATGCAACGGTGTTTTTACTGCTCTGGGAGATTCCAAAACTCCACTGTACTTCCTTATAGGATCTTCAATGGGAAATATAGTACTTGACTGGGTGTTCGTAGCTGTAATGCACTGGGATGTAGCCGGTGTAGCATGGGCGACATTTATCTGTCAGACCCTGGCAGCACTATTAGCACTGTTTACAATGAAGAAAAGGCTGAAAATAGATGAGTTCGAAGGTCATTATCTGAAGTTCTCGCCTAATATGCTTAAAAAAATCGCATTGATAGCCATTCCAAGCATTTTGCAGCAGAGCTTCGTATCTGTTGGAAACCTTTGCATACAGAACCTGATTAACAGCTTTGGAACATCAGCGGTTGCCGGATATTCTGCAGCAATAAAGATCAACACCTTCTGCATAACCAGCTTTGGAACAATTGGAAATGCCATGTCAACATACACGGCTCAAAATATCGGTGCAGGCAATATAGATAGAGTTAAAAAGGGACATAAAGAGGATATAAAAATAGGTTTTGCACTCAGCATGCTGTTTTTTGCAGTATGCTTTATGGGTGCGGAAATGCTCATCAGACTGTTTCTGAAAGATGGAAGCCTGGAAGCTCTTGCAACAGGAATGAGCTTCCTCAGAATTGCATCACCGTTTTATATGGTGGTAGTTTTTAAGATGATTACAGACGGACTGCTTCGTGGAGCAGGTGCAATAAAGTCCTTTACTACTGCAACCTTTTCAGACCTTATCATAAGGGTTGTTCTTTCATACATCCTTTCGGCCTATTACGGAATCACAGGAATATGGATGTCATGGCCTGTAGGCTGGGCAATAGGAACAGCCATATCCCTTGCCTTTTATGCCAAAGGTGTATGGAAACCCAAGAAATAATCTGTTAGAATAGAGGCACCAGGAGGATTAAAGATGAACAGAATCGCATTGATGGTACTTAAGAATATTGTTAAAGTGCCCGGAATGTATATTAAACTTTGCAGATATGCAAAGACAGTAGGACAGTATCCTGAAGCAGAGGCATATAAACATATACAGTCCATACTTCAGATAGGCGTAAAATCAGGGAACATAGACTTGAAGGTTTACGGCAAGGAAAACATCCCAAAGGAAAGCGGATTTATGCTTTACAGCAATCACCAGGGATTGTTTGACATAGTCGCAGCAGTTGTTGCATGCGATACACCTATTTCCGCTGTGTACAAAAAAGAGATTGAAAATACTCCCTTCATTAGGGAGATTGCAACATGCCTGAAGGGATTTCCAATCGATAGAGGACATCCTAAAAAGTCTATAGAAGTGATGCAAAAGGTTACAAAAGAGGTCATAAGCGGCCGTAACTATCTGATTTTCCCTGAAGGTACAAGAAGCAGAAACAAAAATGAAATGATTGAATTCCATGGCGGCAGCTTCAGATGTGCAGTAAAGGCCAAGTGCCCGATTCTTCCAATTGCCATGATAGACACATATAAGGTCTTTGACCAGAAAAACAGCAAGCCTGTATCTTGCCAGTTGCATTTTCTGCCTGTAATTCCTTATGAAGAATATGAGGGTATGAAGACAACAGAACTTGCACAACTGGTAAAATCAAGGATTCAGGAAGCAATTGATGCTAATTTAGATACTACGGAGGGTGCTAATTGATTTTATTAAATGCAACTGACATTTCAAAATCATATACGGTAAAGCCTCTTTTGACGAAGCTTTCCTACGCTATAAATGAAGGGGACAAGATAGGATTAATCGGGGTAAATGGAACAGGCAAGTCAACGCTTCTTAGAATAACTGCAGGAGCGGAAGAAGCTGACAGCGGTAAGATTATTTTAACCGGTGGAGTCCGCATAGGATATCTGCCTCAGAGTCCTAAATACAATCCCGAAAATACAGTGCTTGAGCAGGCTTTAAGTTATCTCTGGCCGGAGGTATTATCAGAAGGAGACTATCTCTGCAAGTCAATGCTTAACCAGCTCGGAATAACGGATTTTGATGCTAAGATGGGGACTCTGAGCGGCGGGGAGCGCAAGCGTGTTGCCATGGCCGGAATCTTCACAAACCCTTGCGAAATCCTTATTCTTGACGAGCCTACCAACCACATAGACAGTGAAACGGTAGTCTGGCTTGAAAAATTCCTTCAGAAATTTAAAGGCGCCATATTCATGGTCACCCATGACAGATATTTTCTGGACAGAGTTACAAATGTAATTCTTGAACTGACAGGGGGAAATCTCTACAGACACGAGGGAAACTATCAATATTACCTAGAGAGCAAGGCACAAAGGGAAGAGATGGAGATTGCCACAGAAAGGAAGCGCAGAACCCTCTACAGACGTGAACTGGAGTGGATGCGCCGAGGCGCACAGGCAAGAACCACCAAGGCAAAAGCGAGAATAGACAGGTTCCATGAGCTGGAACAAGGGAAGCTTGTAATAGATGATTCTTCAATAGAGATGTCTTCTGTGTCTTCCAGACTTGGTAAGAAGGTAATAGAATTAAAAAATGTAACAAAGGCTTATGATGATAAGCTCCTCATAAAGGACTTCACATATACTGTTCTAAGGAATGATCGCCTGGGAATTCTGGGTGAAAACGGCAGCGGCAAGTCTACCATGCTTAAGCTTCTGTGCGGTGAAATTCAGCCCGATTCAGGAAGCATTGAAATAGGTGAAACCGTAAAAATCGGTTACTTTTCACAGGAAAACGAGCATATGGATGAGAGCCGCAGGGTCATAGAATATGTGTGTGACATTGCACACAATGTAAAAACTGAGGATGGATATATCAGTGCATCCCAGATGCTGGAGCGATTCCTGTTTCCACCCCACATGCATTCAATTCCTGTGGGAAGGCTGTCAGGTGGTGAGAAGAGAAGACTGTATCTTTTAGGAATCCTTATGAGCGCTCCCAATGTGCTTCTTCTCGATGAGCCTACGAACGACCTGGATATCGAAACTCTGTGTATACTGGAAAACTATCTGGATACTTTCCAGGGAGCGGTGATTGCAGTGTCCCATGACAGACATTTTATCGACAGAGTTGCAAAGCATGTCTTTGTATATGAGGGTGACGAGAAGATAGGTCACTATATGGGTGGATACTCTGACTGGGCTGAAATTAAGGCGTTTAGAGAGGCTGAAGCAGAATCTTCAAAAACAGAGAAGAACGTAAGCAAGGGTGACAACCGCAGGGAAGAAAAACCTAAGAAATTGAAGTTCACCTTCAAGGAACAGAAGGAATATGAAACCATAGATGATGATATTGCTGAGCTGGAAGCAAAGCTTGAAGAAGTCGAGGAACAGATAAATTCAGCAGGCAGCGATTACGGTAAGCTTCAGAAGCTTACTAAAGAGCGAGAGGAACTTTCAGCGGCTTTAGACGAAAAGATGGAGCGCTGGGAATATTTAAATGATCTGGCTGAAAAGATAAGAGACTATACCGGATAAGGGCATAGTCTCTTTTTACTTGGTGCTTATTATTTACTACTTACTTATTTTCTGCAACACCGGCACAAAAACAGGCAATGATTAGGACATAATCTGTATAGTTAATCTGCTGAGGTTCGTTTGGTGACAGAACTGCCTTGAATACACCGTTGATTCCGATTCTTTTGTCGCGGACAAGTCTGAAAACAGTCTGATCCTCATCACCTATCAGTGCTTTTACATGCTTTTCAGCATCCATATATGCTTCTGTCTGGTTTCTGGTAGTAAACATATTAAAAAAATTGCTGGACAAAATGCTGCTTCCGTCATCTAGTCTGAAGTGATAGTTGTGATAGTGCCTTGAATTGTCAAAGCGTTTTGTTCTTGCATAATCCGCTCCCATGTTATATGCCTGATTTGCCATTTCTTCCATCTTTGTGCCTAGAGCGTAAGGACCAACTATGTTCTCTACGAGTTTTTTTACTGTTGTGCTTTCTGACATCT
>CALZMV010000022.1 GCA_945788655.1 uncultured Clostridia bacterium
GAAGCCATGACTGCAGTTTGCTCCGTAGGCCTTGATATGATAGTAATTCCAGGGGATACTCCTGCTACAACTATTTCTGCCATCATTGCAGACGAAGCAGCCATCGGTATGGTAAATTCCAAAACTACTGCAGTGAGAGTAATCCCTGCAATAGGTGTTGCTGAAGGAGAAGAACTTGACTTCGGCGGGCTGCTGGGAAACGGTCCTGTTATGAAGCTTCGCCCTCAGTCATCATCAAAAATGATAAACAGAGGCGGCAGAATACCCGCTCCAATGCAGAGCCTGAAAAACTAGTACGAACAAATATGAACGAATATGAAGATTGTGTGGTTTATTGCCCTCTCCCATTGACATTAGTGCTCTATACGAGTAAATTATGGTTATGATTTTAAGGAGGGAGAAAGCTGATGGGCAATTTTAGATACAAACTTGCACAATTCATGATAGGAAGAAACGGTTTCGATACATTCTGTCACGCTTTACTAAAACTGTCTCTTTTCCTAATAATTGCCGATATCATAGTTCCCGGAAGAATCCTCCAAAAAATTGGTCTCCTGACAATATTCTATTCATATTTCAGAGCTTTCTCTCGCAATGTAGTCAGAAGACGCGCTGAGAATTACTGGTATGTAGAGACCATTGATATGCCTATAAAGGCTTACAGAGGTCGTGACCATAAGAACTATGTTTATTTTAAGTGTCCTACATGTAAACAGACTTTGAGAGCTCCTAAAGGACGCGGTAAGATAAGAGTTACATGCAGTAGATGCCATAGCAAATTTGAAAAGAAGGTTTAAACGCATTATAAAAGGATGTCCAATTTGCATAAGGACATCCTTTTTTAACATTTATAGCAGTCCGCTTATAAAATCAAACAGCGGAACAAGTGCAACAGGCAGGAAAATAGCCGGTGTGTAGTTCATTATCTTGAGTTTGGTCGCACCGATTAGATTCAATGCCATTCCGATAAGCATCAGAGAACCGACGCATGTCATTTCTGCAATTACCGCATCGCTTAAAAACGGCTGGATAAATTGCGCCAGCAACACAATTGCGCCTTGAAAAACAAGAATAAATCCAGCAGATGCCAAAACTCCCACGCCCAGTGAAGCCGCAAAGAACACCGATGATATTCCGTCCATTGTAGCCTTGGTTATAAGCATTGTGTTATCACCTATAAGTCCCGCCTGAAGAGAACCGACAATGGTCATGGCACCAACACAAAACAACATGCTGGCTGTAATAAACCCTTCAGAAAATGATGGGCCACCTTCTTGAGCTTTATTAATAAACTTCTTTTCGAAGTTCTCAACGCCTCTGTTTACTCTGGCATCAATATCGAGAGCCATGCCTATTACGGCACCTACCGCCATGGAAATTACAGCAATTATCGTATTTTGACCTTCAAATGCACCGCTGATTCCAATATAGATCATAACAAGGCTCATCCCGCTTATTATAAAGCCTGACCAGTTATCAGGTATCGCCTTTTTAGCAGCAAGACCTATTAAACTTCCTATTACTACGGTTAAAGTATTTACTATTACTCCTAGCAAAGTTATTCACCATCCTCGTCTGGGGCTATTTCTTTTTCAATAGCTTCGATGGTGGCTAAATGCTCATCGATTTTAGCGCATAAGGCGCCAAGCTTTTCGGTATCAAAATCATTTCCCGCCTTTAACGCACTGTAGATATATTCACCTATTTCTTCCTTAACATCTTTGATTTTTCCCTTTTCGAGGACAATTTTTCCTTTGGCTTTTCCATAATCAAGAGTTTCTCCTGCCATTTCGCCTACCTTGTTTGCCATCTGTCCCAGTTTGTCAATAAAAGCCATCTTTTTCCCTCCTATATTTGTGATTTGTGCTGTTTTTATTTTTTAGCTTTGTAGTTTTTCCAGTATTTACTGTACATGTCATCTGCTTCAGAACCAAGATTCATAAGGGTTTCTGATTTTGCAAGTATCTCCTGTGAAGGATTTAATACATCTGCAGCTGTCATATCTGCGATCTCTTTATTTGGAATCGCATAAGTTAAATACTCAAAATTTGTAGCGGCAACATCCCCATCAAGCATAAAGTTTATCCACGCTTCTGCGCCCTCCTTGTTGGCAGCATTTGATGTAATTGCCCAGCAGTCAGTCCAAACTTCAGTTCCCTCCTTTGGCACCACGAAACCAATATTGTCATTCAGTTCCTGTGAATATAATACTTCTCCTGAAGTAATTACTGCAAGGGCTGCAGACTCACCAATCATAAGATCTCTCGCACTGTCGTTTGCCAGCTTGTAAATAAGAGGTTTCTGTTTAAGCAGCAAATCTGTCATTTCCTTTATCTGATTTTCATCAGTAGTGTTCATGGAGTATCCTAACATTTTACCGGCAATCATATACATTTCACGAACAGAATCCGGCATAATGATCTGATCTTTATATTTTTCATCCCACAAATCAGTCCAGGAATCAATATCCTCAGCCTTCACCATGGACTTATTATACATGATTCCGTATGTTCCCCATGTATGCGGAACGCTGTGCTTCATTCCTGAATCGAAGTCTTCAAAGAATGACTTCACATTATCTGTAATGTTTGCTGCATTAGGTACATTGTCATAATTTATTTCCCCCAACAAATCATTTTCAATAAGCTTTGCAATCATGTAATCTGATGCACATATTACATCATACTTTGCTGTGTCATTCTTGATAACAGGGAACAGTTCCTCGTTTGTATCGAAATAGTCGATAATGACATCATATCCGGTCTGTTCTTCAAATTCATATTCTAAATCAGGATCGAAATAATCCCCGAAGCAATATACATAAACTTCTCCCTTTTCTCCCTTTTTGCTGCCTCCACAACCGGTCATCAGCCCCATAGCCATTACAATAATCATGATAACGGCAAAAGTTCTTAATACTTTCTTCTTCATATTAATTTCCTTTCTTTATCGATGTAGATATCAATTTTTAACTTTTATCTGTTTTTTCTGCTGCTTAATATATTAACGATTACCAAAATAATTAACACCAGCAGAAATATAACTGTTGATAATGCATACAATGTTGGTCGTATTCCAACCTTCACCTGACTGTAAATCAAGGTGGAAAGGGTATTAATTCCGGCACCTCTGGTGAAATGCGTAATTACGAAATCATCTACAGACATGGTAAAGGATAATAAGAATCCTGATAATACTCCCGGCATAATGTCCGGCAATACCACTTTGAAAAACGCATACGCAGGAGATGCCCCCAGGTCTAAAGCCGCCTCATATGTGCTGTTTTGAAGCTGCTTGAACTTCGGCATTACAGAAAGAATAACATATGGTATGCAGAATGTTATATGGCTGAAAAGTACTGTTCCGTAATTCAGGGAAATTCCGCATACTACAAACATCAGCATAATGGATATACCTGTTACAATATCTGCATTTAAAAGAGGAATATTGTTCAGTCCCATTATCATCAGCCTGCTTTTTTCCTTCATGGAATTCATACCTATGCAAGCTAAAAGTCCGACCACAGTGGCTATTGAAGCTGCCCAGAAGGCAATGGTCAAAGTATTGGTCAGTGCATCCATGATAACTCTGTTTCCAATCATTTCCTCATACCATCTAAGTGAAAAGCCCATCCATTTTGTCATGGTTTTGCCATCATTAAAGGACAACACCATCAACGTAATAATAGGCAGATAGAGGAAAAGTAAAATAACAGCCAGGTAGAGGCCACGACAAGCTTTGGATGCAATTTTTTTGTTTTTTTGCTTCATCATAGCATGCTTCCCTCCCCTTCTCTGTCAAACTTTTCTATCATAATCATACTGATTACTATAAATACCATCATGACAAGGGATAGCCCTGCGCCTAGATTCCAGTTGGAGCTTACGGTAAATTCCTGCTCTATGATGTTTCCAATGAGATTTACTTTTCCACCGCCAAGCATTGTTGAGATGGCAAAAGTAGTAAGTGACGGCACGAATACCATAGTTATGCCGCTGACTATTCCCGGCACTGAAAGAGGTATTATTATTCTTCTTAAGACAGTTGCTCTGCTGGCACCGAGGTCATAAGCAGCCTCAATGAGACTGTTGTCGATTTTAATCATGGCATTGTAAATCGGTAAAACCATAAAAGGTAAATAGTCATAAACCATGCCCAGAACTACCGCTGTTGGTGTATTTATTATGTCTAAAAGAGGCAACTCCAATGACTTAAGTATCAAGTTTATTACGCCATTTCTTTCAAGTAATACCTGCCACGCCATAGTTCTAAGAAGGAAATTCATCCACATTGGAAGAATGAATACAAATATCATAAATCCCTTTTTGCCCAAATTACTGTCTTTAAGTATCAGCCCTAAAGGAAAAGCTATTATTAAGCAGATAATAGTGCTTATTAAAGCAAGAAGCAATGACAGACCCAATGCCTGTGGATGGTCTCCGGTAACAATGGCAACAATATTGTTTAAAGTAAAAGCCCCACTTCTGTCCGTCAGTCCATAAAAGGCTATTACCGCCATTGGAATAATCGTTCCACATAAGATAAATGCCAGAAACGGTCCGGAAAAAATTCTTTTAATGCTTCTATTCATCTAACGCCATCGCCTCCTCATCTTCGGATTGCGGCTTATGCATGATCTGGATGTTTTCAGGTGCAACCTTCATGGACACGCGAGTACCTACAGGGTAGCTTTTTGTGTTTTGAACCAGCCATTCAAAGCCGCCTGCTTCAATACACATTTCGTAGTGAACTCCGATAAATACATTGGAGGTTACCGTTCCGTCTATTGTACCATCTCCGGGCTTTCCAATAATAATGTCTTCAGGCCTTATTACAACATCAACCGGCTTATTTTTTCCAAAGCCCTCGTCAATGCAAGGGAAAATGTGATTGCAGATTTTTACAACTCTGTCCTCAATCATTACAGCATCGATGATGTTGCTGTCACCGATAAAGTCTGCAACAAAAGCATTCTCAGGCTCGTTATATATCTCTTCAGGTGTACCCATCTGCTGGATGTAACCCTGATTCATTACTACCACCTTATCGGACATTGTAAGTGCTTCTTCCTGGTCATGGGTTACATAAAGGAAGGTTATTCCAAGTTCCTTCTTCAGTCTGATCAGCTCGTACTGCATCTCCTGTCTAAGCTTCAGATCAAGTGCCCCTAAAGGCTCATCAAGAAGCAGTATCTTCGGTTCATTTACGATGGCTCTCGCAATTGCAATTCTCTGCTGCTGACCGCCGGATAGAGAATCAACGGAACGTTTCTCATATCCGCTGAGGTTTACAAGCTTAAGAGCATATTTAATTTTATCATTAATATATTCCTTGCTTTTGCCGCTTATTTTCAGGCCGAAAGCGATGTTTTCAGCAATATTCATGTTCGGAAACAGTGCATACTTCTGAAAAACGGTATTCAACGGTCTCTTGTTTGGTGCAAGATTTGTAATATCATCGCCTTTAAAGAGCACCTTGCCCGTATCAGGAGTTTCAAAGCCTCCCAAAATTCTTAATGTTGTTGTCTTGCCGCATCCCGATGGTCCAAGGAGCGTAATAAATTCATTTTCTTTTATTTTAAGGTTAAATTCGTCAAGAACCAGTTCCCCGTCAAAAGACTTGGAAATGTCACAAAGTTCAATTAATGGCATTTTTTAAGTTAGAAACTCGGTGGCGTACTTACCCACAGAATTTCTGCTCCTTTCTTCGATGTAATGTAATGTTTTTTATCGGGCGTATAGTAAAAGGCCTCTCCTGCTTTGGCGATATATTTATCACTACCCAAGCATATTGTAATCTGTCCTTTAAGAACATATCCAAATTCCTCTCCTTCATGTGGATTGTCAGGATATGTCTGTCCACCTGCCTTAAGGGAAAGCCTTATGGGCTCCATCATATTCTTCTGAGCATTAGGTATTATCCACTCCGTCATATTGCCCAGTTCCTCATCTATTTTCTCAAAATAATCAGATTCACCAAAGACAATCTGTGTCTTCTCCTCTTTTGCAAAGAATTCGCTGATTGTCATTCCGAGGCATTGCAATATATCTTCTAAAGTTGAAATTGACGGTGAAGTTAAATCATTCTCAAGTTGGGAAATAAAGCCCTTTGATAGTTCGCTTCTATCTGCAAGCTCCTCCTGAGTCAAACCGTTTAATATTCTTAATTCCTTTATTTTGGTACCTATGTCCACTATCTCACCGCCTCTGTTTTTAACTATTTTAAACTAAAAGTTTAGAAATACTAAACCAAATAGCATATATTATTATATATTAATTATTTGCTAAGTCAATAGTAATTATTGTATTATTGGGGTTGCTCTTTTAGACCTCGAGGTTTATAATGGCTTCATGGTTATTATTTTAAGTAAAATTGCAGGAATATTTATAGTTATGCTTCTCGGGCTTTTGATAAACAAAGCAAAGGTTATTCCCGGAGAAGCAAATCACTACTTCGTAACATTATTGCTTTGGGTAACAACGCCTTGTATGATTTATTGCTCTATTACAAGCAGAGAATACGATCCGAGCATTCTATCCTCTACAATTCATATGTTTGTAATAGGTGTTGCATTTTTCCTTTTGGCGGTCATAATCGGTTTTGCTCTGGCTAAATACGTTCTAAAGGTTCCGGAAAAAGATTTGGGCATCTATGTGGCATCATTCGGAGGTATTAATAACGGCTTCATGGGTTTTCCTATTACTCTTGCCCTCTTTGGTAACAATGCGTTGTACTATATGGTTATCTTCAACATAGCCCTGAATATCTACATGTATTCAGCATGTCCTATAATTATGGGTATTGGGCATGATACCGGTAAGTTCAATGTCAAATATATTTTTAAGACATTGGCAAACCCTTCAACCATCATCTGCGTAGTAAGCATGGTTATGCTGGTTAAAGGTTGGAACATTCCCGATGTGTTATTCGAAAGTGTCGAAATGGTAGGAGATATAACGGTACCGCTGTCAATGCTGGTGGTAGGTATGCAGCTTGGAGAAAGCAATGCTCTTAAAGTACTGAAAAACAGGAAGCTTATGCTTTTTTCTGTTATCAAGATGATATCTCTTCCTGTTCTTGTATTTCTTCTGGTGAACTGGCTGCCTGTTATTACAGCTGTAAAGATTGCAGCAGTCATCGGAGCTACATTCCCTTGTGCTGTTGTTGTATCCGCCATTGCACTTATGGAAAACAGAAATTCAATCTTAGCCTCAGAAATGGTTGCAATAACCACATTCCTTTCGGTTATTACAATCCCAATTGTTTCGCTTCTTCTTGGGGGCTATTACGGAGTATAAAAGCATAAAAAGAAAAACTTGGGAGTAATATATCTTCCAAGTTTTTTTAATACATTATTATTGCTCTTACAGGACATGCCGCTGCGCAATATCCGCAAGTAAGACATTTTCCTTCATCTATCTGTGCCAATCCGTTTTCGTTGTAAAAGATTGCTTCAGATTCACATATCTTAAGACATGTACCGCAGCCTTCGCAATCGCTCTGCTCTATGCACATCTTCTTCTGTGACACATCAGGATTGTAATCCGGACTCATCCTGCCATCTATATAGTCAAACAGATCATCTATATCTTTGATTTCTCCAAAACCTATCATTACTGAATCTATTTCCTGTTTTTCCAAGACATACTTAAGAGCTTTCTGATAGTTTGCTGTCAGATTGCCTCCACCAAAAGCCTTCATCGAAAAAACTCCCTTGCCTGAAGCATGGCATCTTGAAATTGATTCAATCATTTCATCAGCTGTACCCGGACCATTTCCCTTACGAACTCCAAGACCCGCATAATTTATTAACGGGAAAACCACATCGCACTCAGGCACATCTGCCATTTCAGAAGTAACCAAAAGGTCATGAGTTGATATGCCGCAGGCTCTGATTATTCCTTTAGCCTTTGCATCCTGAAGGCAGTCCCAGGCACCTTGCCTTTCTTCAAACTGACCGCACCTTAACTCGTGCAGCAGGAAAATATCTATTACATCTCTGTTGAGGCTTTTTCTGGCCTCATCAATAGCTGCTTCCATAGAACTATAGTCAACGCACAAGCTTTTTGATGATATAACAGGTTCATAACAGCTTCCTTTAAGTGCCTCTCTTATATATGGGTATGTCTTATAGTACTGAGCCGTATCTAAAAAAGAAATGCCTCTGTCTAAAGCATATCTTATTATTGAAGCGCCCTCATCAAGGGGCAGGGCTCTCTGGTTGGGTCCAATCGGCAAAACTCCCATTCCAACTCTTGAAACTTTTATATTAGATTTTCCAAGTATTTCATATTTCATATAAAACCTCTTCCTTTTTAGATTATAATCTAGTATAATTTTATTGTAAATATTATTATTGGGGGTTTAAGTTAGTGCCGACTACAAATCATATTTCGTCTGATGAACGTTTTGAATCATTTAGACACGCTTACAGGGCCGCTATCAAAGAAGTCAGAACAAAAATTGAGATTCTTTCCGAAGACTTCGCTGTACGACATGACTACAATCCTATTCACCACATGGAACGTAGGCTGAAGACTGCCGAAGGTATCGAAGAAAAGCTTATCCGATATGGTAAAGATGTTTCACTTGAATCTGCAAAAGAATACATAATGGATATCGCCGGCGTCAGAGTAGTGTGTAATTTCATCGACGACGTTTACAGAATTGCTGACATGCTTATGTCTCAAAGCGATCTGAAGTTTATAACTAAAAAAGACTACATAGAGAATCCAAAACCAAACGGATACAGAAGTCTTCATCTTGTTGTAGGTGTTCCTGTTTATCTGCTTAACGGATGTGAATATGTCCCTGTAGAAATACAGATCAGAACGGTTGCTATGGATTTCTGGGCCAGCCTTGAACATCAGCTAAGATACAAGAAAGGCAAGGATTTACCTGAAAGAATTGACATGGAACTGAAATTCTGTGCTGATGACAGTACACAGCTTGACAAGAGGATGCAGCTTCTCTTTGACGAACTCTATAAAAACAGCTGATATTATAAAAGGAGGTTAGATTTTAGTCTAATCTCCTTTTCACATCTTATGCCAATTTGTATCTTATGCCAGCAGATATAAATCATCTAAACCCTGTAGCTGCATCAGCACCCAAATCGCGTCGTTAACTTCCATTCTCGTATTAAAATATCCGAAACTGAATCTGGCAACACCGTTTGCTTCTGCTTCAGGTCCTAAATCCTTCATAAGTCTAGGACAGTCCAAATCTCCGCATTTAATTGCAATATGGTTTTTCTGCATATAGTCCTTTACTTCCTTTGCAGTAAAACCTTTAACATTAAGGGATACTGTAGGTATTCTTGTGTTGGTTCCGAAATCGCCGTATACCTTTACGTCTTTCATGGATTTTGTTGCCTCAAAGAATCTCTTTGCTAATCTATGTGGGCACATGGCAATTCCGTACATACCCTTTTCCAGGATAAAGTCAAGAGCCGCTAAAAGACCTCCAAGTTTTTCAGGTGAAGGCTCATGAACAACCTTCTTCTCTACTTCAGGATTCAATGATAGTCCTCTTCTGAAACATATTCCTCCTGTTCCATAAGGTCCCATGAGCTTTTTATGTCCTGCAAAACACAGTACATCAAGCTGTATTTCTTCCATATTGATATCTGTGGCGCCTACTGTCTGTGCAGCATCTGCGATTACCACCAACTTGTTTCTTCTGGCAATTGTACATACCTTGTCAAGGTCTATTATATTACCTGTAACATTGGAGCCATGACAGCATACGATGGCCTTTGTATTTTCTCTTACAGCAGGCTCAATTAATTCATAATCCAGTTTACCGTATTCGTTTACAGGAATAAAGGTTACCTCGCATCCTGCCTCTTCGAGTGCATCAAGCACTGCCTTATATTCCATATTAGTTGAAATAACATGGTCTCCAGGCTTTACAAAGCTTAACACAGCTGCGCGAACAGCTTCAGTCCCGCTTTGAGTAAGAACGATATTCTCAGGACTGCTGCATTTTACCAGTCTGGCGATTCTATCCTTCACTTCCTCTGGTGCTGCAGCCTTGGCTTCTTTAACTGCCTCAGGTTTTAATATGGTTGTTGCTGCGTTATTTAAATATGACATAGTCTTCTCCTCATGCATCATTGAGATATTTTTCTCTATTATACATGGTTTTTTCTGAAAAGTCAGCAACTTTATTAAATGCTTTCATCTTCAATCATTCTGTATCCTATTCCCAGTTCTGTAAAAATGTACTCCGGCTCTCCTGGATTCTTCTCCAGTTTACGGCGAATGTTGGCCATATTGACACGTAGGATTCTGTTGTTGTCATCAGCATATGGTCCCCAGACCTCATCTATGAGAGAAGAATATGTAATAACCTTGCCTGAATGCTTTGCAAGCAAGGATACAATCTTATATTCTACCCTAGTTAGATGGATTTCATTGCCATCGACAGTTACCTTTCTTTTTTCAAAATCAACTACAAGTCCCTTTGCAGAATAAGGTCTGAAGCTGTTTACCTGATCCGCTTCAATCATATTGCTGTGCCTAATTGCAGTTCTGATTCTTGCCAGCAATTCTTCTGTGCCGAAAGGTTTTGTAATGTAATCATCTGCACCGGCATCAAGCGCTAATACCTTTTCTTTTTCCTGAGTTCTTGCAGAAATAACTATTATGGGAATACTCGACCATTTTCTTGTACTCCTTATTATTTCAAGGCCGTCCATGTCAGGAAGTCCCAGATCCAGTAAAATAAGATCCGGCATCAATGATGTCAGAACTTCAAGCCCCTCCTTGCCTGTCGGGGCAGAAGTGACCTTGTAATCATTAGTGCCCAATATTTTACTTATAAAATCACATATGCTCTTTTCATCCTCAATAATCAGAACTGATACTCTCTGCATCATAGCTCATATCCTCCTTTTCTGCCGGCAGATCAAAATAAAACTCGCTTCCAATGTCAAGATTCTTTGCTTTTATATCGCCGCCGTGTGCCTTTATTATCGTTTTGCATATGGATAAGCCTATGCCCATCCCCTTATATCCATCTGTGTTGTCATCTTCTTTTTTAGAATAACTCTCACCTTCAAAAAGTGTCTCCAGTTTGTTCTCACTAATACCAACACCATAATCTCTGATGCTGAACCATATTTTATCGTCACTGTACTCTACGTGCAGCTCTATTGGCTGTACGGATTTAGAGTGAACATGGGCGTTCTGCAGAATGTTGATTATTACCTGCTCGATCAGCATGGGATCCATCATCGCCATTACTACATCATCGGAAAGAAAAATCTTAAGTTTTGCATCCGGAAAACGCTTTTTAAATCTAACTACTGCAGAGGATACCACCTCATCCACTGCCTCTAAGGACTTGTTAACAGATGTAGTGTCGTTATCAATCCTTGTAACGGAAAGCAGGTTCTCTACCATGTTTAGTAACCAGTTTGCATCGTTAGCAATATTTTCAATTATTTCGCGTTTTTCTTCTTTCGATAAGCTGTCCTCCATTTCCAGATATGATTCACTGTTGCCTATTATCCCTGTAAGCGGCGTTCTCAAATCATGGGAAACAGCTCTCAAAAGGTTAGCTCTCATCTTTTCCTTCTGTGCCTCGGCCAATTCCTTTTCCTGCTTTGCCAGTATCTGAGCCTGCTTCTTAAGGTCCGTTGTCATAGCAGACGTTATAACGTAAATTATCAGCATTGCAGCAAAAGTAATGGGATACCCTTCCAGCGAAAGATTAAATGTGTGATAGGGGAATGTAAAAAAATAATTTACAGAAAAAACACTAAGCACTGCATACAGAAGTCCCCAGATATAATCGCTTGTATATCTTGCAACTATCACAATTCCCAATATGTAAAACATTGTTATGTTTACATCAGGATTCGCAATCATTTCTTGAAACATTAGAGCTACCATGGTAATTCCTAAGGATGTAGCAAGAAATATTGCGAGATTTTGTCGATGTGTCAGGTTTTTTAACAAAATAACTCCCCCTTTGACAGTATAATATATCTTTTATACGTTAAAATGGTGCTAAAATGCACAATTTTGATGCTTATCTATATATTTTTTTATTATAACATTTTGAACTCCTTTATCATAGTATGAATTATACCCTCTTAGAAAGGAGAGATATTTTGATTAAAGACCCTTATATAGGCATGCCTATTCATCTGGACACATCAAATGGAAGCTGTCTTGAGAATTATCCTATAGCTATGTCCTATGTTCCTTTCCAACAGTGGAAATCCACTTACCCACTGGAAAAGGCTCTCGAGAGAGGAACTCTCTTCCCTGAGCTGGACTTACCTTTTTTGGGAGGTAATACCAAATGAATGAAAGACAACTGATGCATCAGATACAGCAAGTGAGCTTTGCCCTTGTAGATTTGAATTTATTCTTGGATTCCCATCCTGACAATATGATGGCTCTTGATTTTTTCCGCGAAATGCAGAAAAAATATACTGAGCTGGTGGCAGAATATGAAATGATGTTCGGACCGCTTACCGCCTTTGACACTAATACTGAACATGGCTGGACCTGGATTAAGGAGCCTTGGCCATGGGAACTGGAGGCTTAATATATGTGGACTTATGAGAAGAAATTACAATACCCCGTAAAAATCAAGAATCCTAATCCCGCGCTGGCTAAATTCATAATAAGCCAATACGGAGGTCCGCATGGTGAGATCGGTGCATCACTCAGATACCTTTCTCAGCGAACCTCCATGCCCGACAGAAGAATTGCCGGCATCCTCAACGACATTGGCACCGAAGAGCTTTCGCATCTTGAAATGGTTCAGACAATTGTGCACCAGCTTACTAAAGGCATGACCATCGAACAGATAAAGGAAGCCGGCATGGAAGCATATTTCGTAGACCATACAGCCAGCGTTTTCCCTCAGTTTGCTTCAGGCACACCGGCTACTGCCGCAACCTTTGCCGTTACCGGAGACACCATCGCCGACCTTCAGGAAGATATGGCCGCAGAGCAAAAGGCACGTATGACCTACGACAACATCCTCCGTCTCGCTGATGACCCTGATGTAATCGATCCTATCAGATTCTTAAGAGCAAGAGAAATTGCACACTATCAGCGTTTCGGTGAAGGACTTCGTCTAGTTTTAGATGATCTTGATAAAAAGAATTATTATGCTTTTAATCCGAGCTTTGACAGATAAAAAAGCCCTGGCTGAATAATTTCAGTCAGGGTTTATCTTTATCGCAACATTTTGCTTCTTCTTCAAGGAGCTGACGCATCTCTTCCACGTCCAGTTTTTCAAGGACAAAATGGTTTCCATCAAAAGGCTTTATTCTCTTTGGAAATTTCTTCTTTATGTTCGCAACAAACTCATCATATGGAATTTCACCCAGTATTTCGCACTCCTTGCTGTCATACATCAGAATTCCGAAGTCATCGCATTTTAGCAGTTCATCGGTCTCAGGGTCATTGTACCCATAAGGCACATACGCTCTGGTAGGAAGTATGCTTAAGGCCCCATCCGGCAATGCATAACGCCCAAGAATAAGGTTCTCCGCCTTGTAGAAGGCAGGCGTTCCGTAATATGCCTTCATATTCTGCTTGCTGTGGAGCCATTTTGCAAAATAGGACGGTTCTGCAATAAATGCCTCCGCTTCAGCTTTGCCCATGACAAGAGGCCAGATTGCACAAAAGAATGTCAATTCCGAATTTCTGCCGGAAATTACAGACCTTGCCATATCTTTAAGAGACTTCTGATTAACTGCCAGCGTCTTCTTGTATCCATCGAGGAAATTATAAAGACCTGTAAACCTTCCGTCCACCTCTATTTCATCAGCCTCCCAGTAATCTGCCACCCTTTCAACAGTTTCATAGAACACCCTAAGTTCTGAAGGTGTTGATGGTGTTAAAATGCGAAGTCTTATAGAAAAAAGCTCCTTTTCACTCCATTCTACAGTAATTCCTCTTCCTATCTGAAGTGGAATGTATGCAAGAAATTCGTCTTCATCCATTTCTCCCGGTTTTAGCCTCCAGTGGTCATCATAGGTGCCATATAAAAGGTCGTTGCCCAGTATTACTCTAAGGGGCATAGGCTCCTTATTCTTTCTTGTCTGCATTATTCTAACATCAATTGCCATCTGCTCTCCAGTTATCTCCCGTTTTATAATCTATTTCTATTCCCGGCTGAACATTGTAGACAAAGATATTGAAGCATATTCCTTCTCCCTCGTCCTCAACCGAGTACGCCTCCATGTGAACACCTCTCGCCACAAGCTCATCATCTTCAAATATCGGTGTTACACGATATAACACGTGATTATATGTTTCATTTATGTAGTCCATTATGTCAAGCTCAAAAGGCAGCATGCCGCGCTTGTTCATGTAATCGGTGCCTGTAATCAGATTCTTTTCGTTGTCATTTTCGCCTGCAAGCCCAAAGGCTATCAGATGACAACGGTTGTACAGGTATCTTTCATTGATCAAATCGCTGTATTCCGCAGTTTGCCACCCCGTAGGCTTAATATGACTTATGCTCTTTCGCTCCTCTCTTGGCATAAGTTCCT
>CALZMV010000023.1 GCA_945788655.1 uncultured Clostridia bacterium
TCGGACTTAAAGGCTATCGGATATGATATGCTTTACGGTAAGTACTATATGTATGGCGGAACAAATCCTTTCGAACCATCAGATATGAAGATGGGTGTAAAGAAGATAAAGATTGATGAGGTAGTCAAGGTAGGAAGCAAGTACTACATTAAGGGTGAGAACTTTAATGAATACAGTAAGGTTACCCTTAACGGAAAGACATTAAAAACAATTTACCTCGGAACAAACATTCTTGGATTGTTAGAGGAAGTTGACCCTGAAGATGTGGCAGATATGAAGGTAAGTCAGGTAGAATCCAAGACAAACGAAATAATGAGTACTACAGAATAGGAGCTTATTATGAGAACCATAAATACGGAAAGACTGGTTTTAACTCCATGGCAGGTAACAAGAGAAGATGCTGAAGGTCTATATGCCTATGCAAAGCATGAGGAGGTGGGGCCAAATGCTGGATGGAAGCCACATGAAAGCGTTGAGGAATCACTGGAAATAATAAGAGATTTATTTGCACCAAGCATTTCTTGGGCAATCAGAGAAAAGGAAACCAACAGAATAATCGGCCACATCAGCCTTGATCATGACAAGAGAAGAGAAGAGGTTAAGAGTCTGGAACTGGGCTATAATCTTGCTAGAGATTGCTGGGGAAATGGATATATGACCGAGGCGGCAAAAGCTGTAATGGATTACGCTTTTAAAGAAATGGAACTTGTAATTATGGCAGTGGTAACGGGGCCGGATAACAAAAGAAGCCAACGTGTAATAGAAAAATGCGGTTTCAAGTATGAAGGAAGACAGAGAAAGGCTTACCATATTTGGGATGGCAGCGAAGAGGGCTTCGATAGAGATAATCTGGTATACTCAATCTTAAAAGAAGAATGGGAAGGCCTAAGCAGTAACAAAAAATAGTTTTCAGACATAAGATATAGAGGACGAATAAGTCCTCTATTTTTTTTAGGGGGAACGACTATGATATATCTTGATAATGGTGCAACCTCTTTTCCAAAGCCAAAGACAATGATTTTTGCGATGGAGCAATGCATAAGCAATTATTGCGGTAACCCGGGACGATCCGGGCACACAATGAGCATGAAGACTGCGGAAGGTATATATAACGCGAGAAAGTCAGCAGCAAGATTCTTCAAGGTAAAAGATCCCAGCAGAATAATATTCACAAAAAATACTACTGAAAGCTTAAACATAGGAATCAGAGGTGTTTTAAGATCAGGGGATCATGTTGTAACTACGGCAATGGAGCATAATTCCGTTCTTCGACCGCTTAAGGAACTGGAACGCTTCGGAGTGACCTGCAGCATAGTAACGGCCGATGAAAAAGGGCGCATCTCAAGACAGAACATTGAAAGAAGCATCAAAAGCAACACAAAAATGATAGTTATGACAGCAGCATCAAATGTGACCGGAACAAAAATGCCGATAAAAGAAGTGGGGGAGCTGGCTAGAACAAGAGGTTTGCTATTTTTGCTGGATGGAGCACAAGGCGCAGGAAATATTGATATAGATGTGGAGGAAATGTGCATAGACATGCTGGCTGTACCTGGGCACAAAGGTCTTCTGGGTCCCTTGGGAACAGGCATGCTATATGTAAGACCTGGAGTAGAGATAGATCCACTTATTGCAGGAGGTACAGGTACATTATCCAAAAATATTGCTCAGCCGAAAAGTTTTCCTGAAGGCTTTGAAGCGGGTACTGTTAATGCACCTGCCATTATCGGACTGAAAGAAAGCATAGACTATGTGTCCAAAATAGGGTCTTCTGTCATAGGAGGATATGAAGAAGAACTGGTAGAATATCTGGACGAAAATCTTCTAAACATGGACTTTATTGAACTCTATGGACCAAAACCGAAGGAAAAGACAGGGATATCTCTAATAAACATGAAAGGCATTGATTCGCAGGAACTAACAACAATATTAAATAATGAATACGGAATCGCAGTCAGGGGCGGTTTTCACTGCGCAGGCCTTGCACATAAACAGATAGGCACTTGGCAGAGAGGCGGAGTAAGAATAAGTGTTGGACCTTTTAATACTAAAAAGGAGCTCCAGATTTTGACTGAAGCTCTTTGGAAAATAAACAAAACTTATCAATAATGGTTTACCAATATCCTAAAAAATGCTGCATCATCAGACTGACAAAGGCAATTGCAACCCAGCAGCAGAAGCCCATTATTATCGGCTTGCCACCTTTTTTGATTAAGGAAACAATATTTGTATTAAGTCCGATGGCACACATAGCCATAGCTATAAAGAATTTGGCAAGCCATTTTGCCCATTTAACAAATGTGCCGCTATAAAAAGCAGTAAATCCTGAAGCAGGCATGATAGCAACGATTGTGGTAATCAGAGATGCTCCTATGAAATAAAGGATAAACCATGGGAAAATCTTTGAAAAAGCAACCTTTGCAGCGCTGCCGCCTGTTTTCTTAGCCTTGCTGGTTCTGTAGAAAGCAAGGACAAGGGTTATTGGAATAATAGCAAGTGTACGGGTCAGCTTAACGGTAGTAGCCTGTGCTAATACCATTCCGTTAGTCCCCTTCATGCTATCCCATGCGGAAGCTGCAGCTGTAACGGATGAAGTATCGTTGATGGCAGTACCTGCAAATAATGCAAAACCTTCATCAGATAGGCCAATGGCGTTACCCAGTGTTGGAAAAATAAGCGCTGCAATTACATTAAATAGGAAAATAACAGAAATTGAGCGGGCAATGTCTTCATCTGACGCATCAATAACAGGAGCAGTTGCCGCAACGGCAGAACCTCCACATATTGAAGAACCTACACCTACCAAAGTTGAAACATTCTTGTCCATCTTCATCACTTTACATAAGATAAAGGATACGATGAGGGATGTTGCAATAGTAGAGATGATGATAGGAAGGCTTTGACCACCAACTGACACAACGGTTTTAATATTAAGTGAAAATCCTAAAATGATAACTGCGTATTGCAGTATTTTTTTTGAAGTAAAGGTAATACCTGTCTTCATTGTTTCGGAGACTGCGAAATCAGGCGAAAGTGCAGTAATGATCATTCCGAAAATTATTGCGAACACAGGAGCACCGATTATTTCAAGTGAAAAAGAACCAACGTTCAGTCCAGAAAGAAAAGTTGAAATGCCTGCAACAACGATGGCGATAACTATACCGGGGCCTTTAGTTTTAATAAAGTTCATATTCTTCCTCCTCAAAAAAATTACAAACTATTATAACACAAAAACTGAAAAATGTTGATGTATTTTACTACTGATGATAAAATGTTGCACTAATGATGGGTTTTTGAATTATTGGACGGAAAAGGTGTTAGTAGATAATGAAAAATTTATATATATTATTTCCAATTTTATCGGGATGTATGTTTGGGGCATCAGGAATATTTGTAAGAACCTTCGGTTCTTTTGGGATGGACAACATTACTATTACTTTCGTAAGAGCAATTTTTGCAACAGCAATCATGTTCAGCTTCCTGTTGGTTAAAGATAAAGCACTGTTAAAAATAAACATTAGGGACATGTGGGTATTTTTTGGCACCGGAATAATAGGGATGTTTGGTGTAACCTACTTTTATAATGAAGCAGTGTCAAGAGTATCGCTGGCTTTAGCTGCAATTTTGCTTTCACTTGCACCCATTTTTGTTATGGTAATGGCAATGGTGCTTTTCGATGAAAAAATATCATTAAAAAAGATGGGATGCATGATGTTTGCTGTAGGCGGATGTGTACTTGCAAGTGGCATTGCTGAGGAAGGAGAGATTACAGTATCTGCCCTTGGGATAGCCATGGGGATTGTTTCGGCTGTGTTTTATGGACTCTATAGTATTTTTTCGAGAAAAGCGACAGATAAAGGATATCATACTTACACGATTATTTTTTACAGTGTGATGCTTATAACGATGGTTCTGATTCCTTTTGCAGATATCTCATTGATATTTGATTATGCAGCAGATGTACCATTAAAAAGAATACCATTTTTGCTTTTGCATTCATTAAGCTCTGCAGTGCTTCCTTACATATTGCTTACTGTTGCATTGAAACATGTAGAAGCAGGGGTGGTTTCAATCCTTGCATCAGGTGGAGAGCCCATTGCTGCAGTGATGTTTGGAATCTTATTTTACAGCGAGGTTCCAAGCATGCTGATGGTTACCGGATTGCTTGTTACGATTGCAGCTTTGTCGCTACTATGTTTACCAAATAAGAAAGAAAAAACATGACTTATAAATAAAAAAGGATGGCACAGCGTAAAAATTTTTCGCATTACCATCCTTTTGGTATTCCCGGCCAGAATCGAACTGGCAATAGCGCTTTAGGAGAGCGCTGTTATATCCATTTAACTACGGGAACATGACCTTACTTTACTATTATATCATTTCCCCGCAAAAAAATAAATAATCATATTGTTATTTATTTTCTTTTATTGTATACTTGAAATGTATTGTTAAAAAGGTAACAAAATAAACCTAACGGGGAGACAAAAGATGTATAAAGTATCACATTTGCAAGAAGAGTACAAAAAGAAACTCATTACCGCTGATCAGGCGGCAGCTATGGTTAAACCAGGAGACAGACTGCATTTTGGTACAGGCTGTGGTGCAATCGTAGACATTGACAAGGCTATCGCAAAAAGAGCCGACGAACTGAAAGATGTTACAGTATTAAGTACAGTTTCAATCAGAAAAGAACCATTTGAAACTTACAAGGCAACTACAAGCAACGAACAGGTAAGATTCCAGTCCGCACATTTCAGCGGATTCGACAGAAAGATGTCAAAGGATGGACGTTGCTGGTACATCCCAATGTTATTCTGCGAATTACCATTCCTATGGACAAACAACAACAACGATATTGATATCGCAATGTTCCAGGTTGCTCCAATGGATGAACACGGCAACTTCAATCTGGGACCACAGATTGCTGACATGTGGGGCGTAATTAAATCTGCAAAGAAAATTATTGTAGAAGTTAATGAAAATATGCCGATTGCACACGGTTATCAGACACAGCTTAACCTTTTTGGCATCGACTATGTAGTTGAAGGAAGCAACACACCTCTTGCAGAATTACCTTCAAAGGAACCTTCAGAAATTGACAAATTAATCGCAGGGCATGTAGTAGAAAGAATTAAGAGCCACAGCACATTGCAGCTTGGTATCGGAAGCCTTCCTCTTTGCATCGGCCAGATGATTGCAGAGTCTGATTTAAGAAATATAAATGCACATACAGAAATGCTCACAGATGCATATGTTGATTTATTTGACGCCGGAAAGTTGACAGGTAATAAGCCTATTGATAAGGGCAAAGCTGTTTATACATTTGCCGGAGGAAGCAAGAGACTGTATGATTTTATCGACGATAACCCAATCTGCTGCAGTGCTCCTGTAGACTATGTAAACCTAATTGAGACAGTGGCAAAGATTGACAACTTTGTGTCCGTTAACAGCTGTATTGCAGTTGACCTTTACGGACAGGTTTGCTCTGAATCTGCAGGCTATCAGCAGATTAGTGGTACAGGCGGACAGCTGGACTTTGTACTTGGTGCATTCCAGTCAAAGGGCGGACAGAGCTTCCTTTGCACACCATCAACTAGAAAGAATAAAGATGGAGAGCTGGAATCCCTGATTACTCCGGGTCTTGCTCCGGGATCCATCGTTACTACCCCAAGAATGGCTACAAACTTCATTGTAACTGAATACGGTGCAGCAGACCTTAAGGGTAAGAGCACATGGGAAAGAGCAGAATTACTTATCAATATTGCACATCCAAAGTTCAGAGATGACCTTATCAAAGAAGCAGAAAAGATGGGTATCTGGAAGCATACAAGTAAATTATTATAATTGCTGATATATAAAACCTCATGCCGATTGAGCGGCATGAGGTTTTACTTTTCATATTAAATAATTTACTGAACGAAGTTGTCGGTTTCCTTGTCGAGTATACTGCCATCTGAGGCGCTGATAGTATAATCGTACTTTGTTTTATCTGTATGGAACTCAATTTCGTATTGATGAATCCCATTGTCGATGTCAGATTCGGTTTTGGTAAAGGATACCTGATCCTCTTTAAGGTTTGCATCGCCTAATGCAATAGATTTTGCCTTATCAAGCCCTATGTCATCGGCAGCATTGTTATCTGAAGGATATTCTCCCTTGATGCGTTCCTTATCCATTTCAGTTATTTTTCCTGTGTTAGCATCAACAGTATAACTGTATTTGTAGTTATCATCGGAAAAGTACACCTCATAGGAAGATATTCCATCTTCATAATCATGATGTGCTCTAATATTTTTCACATCGCTTTCGGAACGACCTGCGTGTTCGAGAGCAAGGGCGATGCATTTATCCATAGACAATGAGTCAGCGGAAGTTGGACTCATGTTTCCAATGAAGGCCCATGCAATCACAAATAGCAGAACCAAAAGAATAATAACGAAAATCGCAATTTTTACAGGCGAGCTGAAAAATCTTTTATCTTTTTCCATAAATATGACCTCTTTTTTTCTATAGTATATGTACTGTTACATAAAAAATATGTGCCAAAACGAAAAATTTAGAGAAGCTGCAAAATCTGCTCCTTTGTGTGAAGCCCGATTACTTTATTTGAAACCTGGGCATTGTTAAACACCATAAGAGTAGGAATGCTGAAAATGCTGTAGCGAATAGCAAGCTCAGGTTCCTTGTCAACATCGATTTTGCATACTTTGATGTCAGGTCTCTCTTCTGATATCTCTTCAATAATAGGCGCAAGCATTCTGCAAGGCATGCATCTAGGCGCCCAGAAATCTACAAGAACAGGACCGCGGTGCATTAAAACTTCTTTATCAAAATTATCTTTTGTAATTTCTAACATAATGTATTCCTCCTAAATAGAACTTACATATATTATACCCATAAAAAATAATATTTATCATAAATAAAACTATTGGGTAATTGAGAATTTTTTTGTAGCATTCAGATATTGCATAAGCATGCCCAGATTAGCATAGTAGTATGAGAATTTATCTTTCTTCTTTACTTCTATCAGACCGCTGTCAGCAAGCTTTTTGACATGTTGAGAAATGGTTGCCTGTGCGTAATCGAAGTTTTCAACAAGATCCTTGTTGCAAACAAGGACCATTGCTCTGTTGGCCTGCATGATGTATCTGAAAATCTTAACTCTGGCAGGGTGTGCTAAAGCATCGGACACTTTTGCAATAAGTAGAATTTCTTCTTCGAGCATTTCGTCGGATTCTTTTCTTAGTCTCATAAATATTATCCCTTCTAAAAAATTACCTAATCATTATGACAGAAAGCAAGGTGATTTTCAAGAAATAAAAGATGCAAAAATATTTGCACTAAAGGACGTGGTGTGGTAAAATAGGCTTGTGGAGAAGGATATATGAAGAAGGAATATTACGAAAAAATAATACAAGAACTAATTGAACTTATAGACGAAGGTGTTTATATCGTTGACAACAAAGGTGTGGGATGCTTTTACAATGATAAAATGGCATCGATGGAGAAGGTGAACGTTGACGATGTACTGAAAAAGACTTTTTCTGACGCTTTTCCAGAGGTTAGAAACACCGACAGTACAATGCTTAAGGCTCTTCTTAAGGGGGAACCTACTCTAAAGAAACAACAGACATATAAAAACTTCTATGGTAAGGAGATTACCACCATAAACAGCACTATTCCAATCAATATAGATGGAGAAACTGTGGCTGCAATTGAAGTTGCAAAGGATATTACCGATATAAGACGAATGTCGGATACGCTGCTGGAGCTGCAGAAGGAGAAAACTACACCTCCTGAACAACGAAAAAACACTATCAAGCGATATACTTTTGATGACATACATGGAAAGAACGAGGACTTTCAGATTGCATTAAACAGAGCAAGAAAGGCTGCTGAAACTGATGCATCCGTTTTCATATATGGAGAGACAGGAACAGGCAAAGAACTGTTTGCTCAGAGTATTCACTACGGTGGAAAGCGTCATAACAAGCCTTTCCTTGCACAAAACTGTGCCGCAATTCCTGAATCGCTCCTTGAAGGACTACTTTTTGGTACTTCCAAGGGAAGCTTTACGGGAGCTGTTGACAGAGAAGGTCTGTTTGAACAGGCTAACGGCGGAACCTTGCTTCTTGATGAAATAAGTGCAATGCCGTATGATCTGCAGAGCAAGCTTCTAAGAGTCCTGCAGGAATCATATATAAGAAGAGTAGGTGGAATGAAGGATATTCCTATTAATGTAAGGATTATAGCCACAGTCAACGAGCCTCCGGAGGATTTGATTGCTCAGGGAAAGCTCAGAAGCGACCTGTACTATAGACTAAATGTAGTAAATCTTCAGATACCTGCTCTGAGAGAACGACTGGATGATGTGCAGGTTCTGGCAGAAAGTTTTCTGGAAAAGTTCAATAAACGCTACAATAAGGAAATATGGATGATTTCAGATGGCGCACTTAAGAAATTAAAAAGCCATGATTACCCTGGCAATGTAAGAGAATTGCAGAATATAATGGAACAAGCTGTTTCCATGAGTGATAATGAACATGTGCTTACAGAAAAGAACCTAGCAATGTCAACTGTCAGCCGGAGAACAAAGGCACCTGCAATAGATTTTGAAAAGGATGTTCCGCTAGATGAGTATTTGGAACGCATTGAAGTGAAGATTATAAGAGATGCTTTGATTGAGTCAGGTGGGAATATTTCAAAGGCTGCAGAAAAGCTGCAGATAAAGAGACAAACATTGCAGCATAAACTTAAAAAACATAAGCTGAATATAGAATAGGAAAGATCCAAAAACTTAGAAAAATAGCGCTTGTGCAAAAATGTTTGCATTAAAAAAGCAAAAAAATTTGCACATAGAGACGAACTGCCATAAGAAAAATGTATGCAACGGCAGTACAAAAAGATATTAAGGCAAGAATTTGTGACATATAAACAAAAAATTACAGTTATTTGTGGGTTTTTTATTGACAACCCATAATGAGAGAGAAGGTAAAGTATACAATATTCAAATATTGAGGTGGCACAAGGCTTGCTTTATATATAAACAGTTATATCTTTAAACTAAATTTTTTATTAAAAAGGAGAAACTAAGATGAAAGAAGTAAAAGTAATTATCTGGGGACTTGGCGCTATGGGCGGCGGCATGGCTGACATGCTTCTACAGAAAAAAGGTGTTGAAATCGTAGGTGTTGCAGGTAGAGGTGCTAAGATCGGTACTTCAATGTACGACTACATCAAGACTGAAAGAGGTGACAGACCTGACGTATTAATTCAGGCTGCAGAAGACATCATTAAGCCAGGTGCAGCTGACGTAGTTCTTCTTTGCACAGACTCATTCACAAAGAATGCATTCCCAAGATTAAAGTTCATCATGGAACAGGGAATCAACGTAATCACTTCTGCTGAAGAAATGGCTTATCCAAAGGCTCAGAGCCCTGAATTAGCTGAAGAATTAGACAAGATCGCTAAGGCTAACGGCGTATCCTGCTTAGGTACTGGTATCAACCCAGGACACATCATGGACATGTTAGTATTAGTAATGACAGGTTGCATGGTTGACGTTGAACATATCCTTTCAAGAAGAGTTAACTCATTATCTCCATTCGGACCAGTTGTAATGGAAGAACAGGGTATCGGTATCTCCGTAGAAGAATTTAAGGAAAGAAAAGCAAACGGAACTATGTCAGGTCACGTTGGATTTGCTGAATCCGTTGGCATGATTGCTGAAGGTATGGGTTTATCCGTTAAGGAATTCAAGCAGGATATGAATCCTATCACTACAGATGTTGACAGAAAGTCACCTTATGGCTTCGCAGCTGCAGGTTCTTGCGCAGGCGTTGCTATGGAAGCTGACGCTGTATTAGACAACGGTATGGAAGTTAGAATGGAACACCCACAGCAGATCGAACCAGAACAGGTTGGCGTAACTACTGGTGACTATGTAATCATCAAGGGTACTCCAAGTGTTAACATGCTTAACACTCCAGAAGTTGAAGGTGGTCTTGGAACAATCGCTATGTGCGTAAACATGATTCCACACATCATCAACGCAAAACCAGGTTTACACTCAATGATCACTCTTCCAATTCCAAGAGCAATCATGGGCGACTTCAGAAACTTAATCGACGAAGAAATGAAGATCGTAAAATAGTATAAACTTACTTATTTTCTTAAAAAATACGCCCGCAGGAGATTCTTGCGGGCGCTATGCACAAAAAAGGAGAATTTAAAAATGGCAAAAAAAGGTGATTGGGTTCGTATCCACAAAGTCATTTTACCAGCTGCAGAAAGAACTGCAAAGCTTCCTGACGACACTAAGAAGGTTGACTTTGAAATGTGGGTTAAGGGAACTCTTCAGAACGAAACAGCAGAAATCGGTGATGACGTTACAATTGTTACAGCAGTAGGTCGTGAAGAAGTAGGTAAGCTTTTAGAAGTAGATCCATACTACACTCACAGCTATGGCAAATTCGTTCCTGAAATCATTGAAATTGATAAGCAGTTAAGAGGAATCATGAAGTTCGGAGGTGAAAACTAATGAAATTAGCAAAAGACTATAATTCCGTAATGGGAAGATCCGCTGACATCATGAAAGCTTCACTTGGACTTGACTTCAATGATTTCGAATCCGGTTCAGTTGCTTTCGACTATGAAGGCTTAATGAAAGCGACAGGATACACTATCGAAGAGGTAGACAGAATTCAGTCAAGAACAGGAGTAGGACATACTCAGCTTCTTGAATTAAGAAATATCACAGCACTTGCAAGAAAGTACGCTAAGCCGGGTTATGGTGCAAGAATCTTCGCAAAGGACGAAGCTGCAAACGCATCCGGCTCCTTCAAAGACAGACGTGCAGCATGTGCAGTAGCACACGCTAAGAAGCTAGGCTACAAGGGCGTTATAGCCGCTACTTCCGGTAACTACGGTGCAGCCGTTGCATCCCAGGCAGCAATGCAGGGAATGAAGTGCATCATCGTTCAGGAATGCTACGACTCAAAGGGTGTAGGTCAGCCTGAAATCGTTGAAAAAGCAAGAAAGTGCGAAGCATTAGGAGCAGAAGTAATTCAGTTAACAGTAGGACCTGAATTATTCTACGAGCACCTTTCAGTAATGGAAGACTCCGGATACTTCAATGCATCACTTTACTCACCATTCGGTATCGCTGGTGTTGAAACTTTAGGATATGAAATCGCTATGGACTGCCGTGAAAGATTCGGTAAGGATCCTGAAATGGTAGTATGTACTCAGGCAGGTGGCGGTATGGTTACCGGTACTGCTAGAGGTCTTATCAAAGCAGGAGCTACTAACACTGAAGTAGTAGCAGCTTCCATCGACTTAACAGGTCTTCACATGGCTTCTGACGAACAGTTCAACAAGAAATCTTGTACAACTGGTCACACTGGTTTCGGTGTACCTCACGCTACAAACCCTGACACAGGTGACGTTCCTCGTTCAGCTGCTAGACCATTAAGATACATGGATAGATACGTAACTACAACTCAGGGTGAAGTTATGTACATGACAGAAATGCTTGCTAACCTGGAAGGTCTTGAAAGAGGTCCTGCCGGTAACACTGCATTAGCTGCTGCATTCGCTTTAGCTCAGGAACTTCCTGAAGATGCTATCCTTGTAGTAACTGAAACTGAATACACAGGTGCAGGTAAGCACATTCAGCCTCAGTTAGCATTCGCAAGAGAAAACGGAATCGAAATCGTATTCGGCGATCCTAAGGATGACGTTCCTGGTAAGAACATCGTTCTTCCAGCAGATCCAGGCTTATTCAAGGTTAAGGATCTTGATCTTGACAAGCAGAGAAAATCACTAATCAAGAGATCTGTTCCAAGAGCAAACGGTAAGAAGTTAACAGCTCAGGATATCGAATTCTTAGTTGCTGATACAAGATCTGACGAAGCATTCGTTAAGGCAGCTCTTGATGAATTAGGTGTAGAATACTAAAATTATTAAGCCTTTTGCGGCAAGCAAAGGCAAAACAATTAAAAATATTGTAATGAGATGCAAATACCTATGCTTTAATCAAACAATTTAAAGCATGGGTTTTGCAGGAATTAAGGAGAAAATATAGGATGAAAAGAGCAGACGATTTCGCAGTAAGAAGACAGCATATCGCTAACCTTACTGATGAAGAACTTTATGCAAAATTCTGGGAATTAACTGACAAAGTAGTTGATCCACTTCTTGAATTAGGTAAAAAGAATACTACTCCTTCAGTAGAAAGATCAGTTCTATTAAGAATGGGAGTATCCTCACTTGACTGCATGCCAATCGTTAACCATGCTATCGACCATGGTTTAATGGGTAAGGGCTGCGGACATTGCGTATACAAGTTATCAAAGATGGAAGATATTTCAATCAGAGAAGCAAGCATCAAATTAGCTGCTGGCGAAGGTTGGGATAAGTTAGTAGAAGCATTCAAGGGAGGTAAGTAATAATGACAGAATTAAAGAGAAATGAAAAATTAGACATTGTCAATATTCTTAAAGACCTTGACAAATACGAACCAAGAAGAAGAGGCTGGGTTTGGAGAGAAAGAGCTGAAGATCAGCACATGGGACCTTTTGAATATTCCGAAATTTCAAAGCCATTAAAGCAGAGTGTTCCACTACCTCCAGCTAAGTTCATGGAAGATGTAGACCCACAGCCAATGCAGACAATCACTACTGAAATCGCTTCCGGTAGATTCGAAGACGATATCAGAAGAATGAGAATGGGTGCTTGGCACGGTGCTGACCACTTAATGGTTATCAGACACATGGGACAGTCCCACATTGACGGACTTATGGAAGGTACTCCACAGGGTATCGGTGGTGTTCCTATCACAAGAAAGCAGATCAGAGCTCAGAGAAAAGCTATCGATATGATCGAGGATGAAGTTGGTCGTCCAATCAACTACCATTCATATGTATCCGGCGTAGCTGGACCTGACGTAGCAGTTCTTTTCGCAGAAGAAGGCGTAAACGGTGCTCACCAGGACCCTCAGTACAACGTACTTTACAGAGACGTTAACTGTGTAAGATCCTTCGTAGATGCCTGCGAATCCAAGAAGATCATGGCATGGGCAGAAATGCTTCAGATTGACGGCGCTCACAACGCAAACGCTACAGCAAGAGAAGCCTGGAAGGTAATGCCTGAACTTATCGTTCAGCACGCTATCAACTCCAGATTCTCAGAAAAAGTTGGTATCAAGCCTGAAAACATCTCACTGTCAACAGTACCTCCTACAGCAACTCCTGCTCCATGCGTATACATGGACCTTCCATATGCAGTTGCATTAAGAGACATCTGCGACAGATACAAGATGAGAGCTCAGATGAACACCAAGTACATCCAGTCATCAGCAAGAGAAGCTACAGTTACTCACGTAATGAACATGCTCATCTCCAAGCTGACAAGAGCTGACATCCAGTCAACAATCACTCCTGACGAAGGAAGAAACGTTCCATGGCATATCTACAACATGGAAGCCTGCGACACAGCTAAGCAGACTCTTATCGGCTTAGACGGTCTCATGGATATGGTTGAACTGAAGAAAGATGGTCCGCTGAGAGAAATGGCAAGAGACATCAAGGAAAGAGCTCTCCTGTTCATGGAAGAAATCGTTGAAAACGGCGGCTACTTCCAGGCTGTACAGGACGGATTCTTCGTTGACTCCGCTAAATATCCTGAAAGAAACGGCGACGGTATCGCTCGTAAGATCGACGGTGGCGTAGGCTACGGCTTCATTTTCGAAAGAGACGAAGACTACATGGCTC